>JANNJB010000870.1:0-3014 GCA_031405615.1 Vicinamibacteria bacterium
AAGCGAGGGCGTGTCCGTCTCCCGTGCCCTCCCAGCTGTTGCTCGTGATCTTGAAGGAGCGGCCGATCCCGCCCGTGGCCACGATGACCGCGGAGGCCTTGAACACCTTGAATTTGCCGGTCGAGCGTTCATAGGCGAGCGCGCCCGAGATCCGGTCGCCGTCCTTGAGCAGCGCCACCACCGTGCACTCCATGTGGACGTCCATGCCGAGATGGATGGCGTGATCCTGCAGGGTACGAATCAGCTCGAGGCCGGTCCGGTCGCCCACGTGGGCGAGCCGCGGATAACGATGACCGCCGAAGTTGCGCTGAAGTATCTTGCCGTCGGGAGTGCGATCGAAGACGGCGCCCCACGCCTCGAGTTCACGCACACGGTCCGGCGACTGCCGGGCGTGCAGCTCGGCCATGCGCCAGTTGTTGACGTACTGGCCGCCGCGCATGGTGTCGGCGAAGTGGACCTTCCAGCTGTCGCGCTCGTCGACGCTGCCGAGTGCGGCGGCGATCCCGCCCTCGGCCATGACGGTGTGCGCCTTGCCCAGGAGCGACTTGCAGACGAGGCCAACCGAGACGCCCGCGGCCCGCGCTTCGATGGCCGCTCGCAGGCCCGACCCGCCCGCGCCGATGACCAGGACGTCGTGTTCGAAGGTGGTGAATTCGGCCATGTGGGCGGAGGTCTTTCCGGGGGCTAGAGGATGCGGAAGTCGGTCCAGCGTCCCATCGACAGCATGCGGACGTAGATGTCGGAGAAGGCCACCCAGAAGAGCGAACACCAGGCGAAGACCATGTGCCGGGTATTGAGCGCGCTCACGCAGGTGTAAGCCCCCGGGCACGTCCCCTTCGATACGGAGTCGCGGCGGCCGCCCACCAGATGACGAAGCGAGTGACACGAGAAGGTGTAGAGCCCGAGGAGCAGCATGTTCAGGGTCAAGACGATCGACCCCACTCCTATCCCGAACTTGACGCCGCCCGCGCCATCCGGGAACCAGTAACTCTGGTACGCGTCATGGGCGAGAAAAAGAATGAAGAAAAGGGCCACATAGAGGAAGAACCGATGGGCGTTCTGGAGAATGAGAGGGAACGACGCCTCGCCCAGATACTTGTGCCTCGGTTCGCCGACCGTGCAGGCGGGCGGATCCGCCCAGAGCGCTTTGTAGTAGCTGCCCCGGTAGTAATAGCAGGTGAAGCGAAAGCCGCCGGGGGCCCAGAGAATCAGCAGCGCGGGCGAAAAAGGGATGAACGACGGCCACAACGCGGGAAGCGGACCGAAGAGGCTGTGGGGCGAGTTGCCGAAAATCTCCGGCGAATAGAACGGCGAGAGGTAATTGCCGAAGTGGTAGTGCTCGCCCTGGAAGGCCGCCCAGGTCGCATAAACCACGAAGGCAAGCAGGACGGCGCCCGTCGCGGCCGGGACAACCCACCATGCGTCCTTGCGGCTCGTCTCCCCGAAACGACGGGGAGCCATCACATCGATCCCGGCCATCCTCAACTCCTTTGGGGTGTCTCCGTCTTCTCGGAAGTCTCCACGGACTGTTCTTGGGCGGACCCCCTCAGCAAAAGCCAAGGGCGCGATCAGACTTGCGACGAGGATACCGTTCCCGCCATCGGGGTTCAAGGATCGTTCCGCGGCGGCGCGGCGGCACTCCCCTTTGCGGGCATACAATCTCCGTGCGGTCGCCTGGATAAAAAACACGGAGGCATTTTCGTGACCACAGCCGAGAAGGTCCGCAGCTACGACTACGTGAATCACCCGTACGAGAGGGTCCGTGACGCTTTGAGCGCGGATCCACTCGCGGTGTTCCAGGCCGCGACGAAGACCGCGGCCGCCCGCGCCAACTCCCTCGCTTCGGAACTCCGCGTCGATCTCGCGGGCCTGACTCTCGCCGCCGACATCTCGATCCGGGTCACCGGCACCGAGCATCAGAAAGCGGCGGCGGGCTCCCCACCGTCCACCACCATTCACTTCGAGTGGGAGGCGGCGAATCGGCCCCACCTCTTTCCGTTCATGAAGGCCGAACTGGCGCTCTACCCGCTCACCGGGAAAGAAACGCAACTCGACTTTTCAGGCCTCTACCAGCCGCCGATGGGAGTTCTCGGCAGCGCCATGAACTCCCTCGTGGGTCACCGCATCGCGGAAAGCTCCGTCCACCGGTTTGTTTTCGAGATCGCGGAGCACTTAAGGAAGTCGCTCAACGACTGAGACTGAACGAATCGGCGGGCCGAGGCTCGGCGCGACTAAAAGTACAGGTGCACCTGACCGAGCAGCGTTTTCGTCACGGCGGAACTTCTCCGGTCCTTGTCGCGGTAGTAGAGGAGTCCCAGGTTGACGTGAGTCCGCGGCAGCCAGTCGAGGGCCGCCCCGGCGCGGATCACTCCTCCGCCGGTGTCGCCGGGATTCGTTCGGAGCTGCGGGGTGAACTTGAGCCAGACTCCGCGATGCGCTTCGAACGACGTCTCGTTCGCGAGGGTGTACGAGGACCCCCGCCCGCCTTCCCGAGAGCGAACGTTCCCTTCGGTCCAGACACTCCACCGTCGGGTTGGGGCGAAGCCGAACGCAACCCCGCCCAGGGTATCGGCGCCTGAGCGGTCGCTCGCGGCCCGCCGCAGCGCGGAAAGAACCAGAGATTTCGAACCCGCCAGATCGAATTGCGCCCGCGCGCTGGCCGTGAAAGCCGCCGTTCCATCGTCGTCGATAAGCGAAGCCGCCCGCCCCGGTCCGAGTGAAACCTGGAAGAGCGCTTTCTCCGACGAGCGGCTCAACTCGACGCCGTAGATCTGGTCGTGCATGTCGAAGCCGAGGGAGCGGCGGGTGTAGGTCGTGTGATCAGCAAGGCGCACACCGTAGGCGGGAAGAAATCGACCCGCCCGGATGCCAACACCCTTCGCGGACTGGAAGGCGACCCAGTGTTCGAACGAATCGATCTCGGCCTTCGCGGATCGGCCCTGGCGTCCGATCTCCGCGTAGAGCGTCCATCGGTCCTTCTGGTAGGCAACGGTCACATCCGCGTTCATCATGAA
>JANNJB010000871.1:0-7088 GCA_031405615.1 Vicinamibacteria bacterium
TCGAACTCGACCCTGTCGACAAGGCCGAGGCGTACTTCCAACTCGCACTCGCCGACCTCGAGGCGGGCGACCGAGCCGCGGCCCGGCGGAGCATCCTTCGCGCTCTCGAGATCGCGCCTCGTTTTGGCCGCGCACAGGAACTCCTGCTAAACATCCACCGCGAGGAGAGCAAACCATGACGACGCGCCGGGCCTTCGCCATCACACTCCTCGTCACGGCCACTCTGGGCCACGCTGCCGATGTCCCGGCGCCTCCCGATGTTCCTTATGAGAACGCTCCCTACAACGGCAGGTTCACTTTCGCGCGAGTGAAGTTCCGCCCGTCCGAATGGGGCCCGGGGCGCTACGAGTGGGGCCTCGATCTCAAGTGGAATCACGACTACCCGCGGGCCGAGCAGCACTTTATGAAGATCCTGCGCGAGACCACGACGATCGACCCCAACGACGATGGCGTGATCGTCGGCCTCGACGAGCCCGCCTTGTTCGACTATCCGATGATCTACGTCTCCGAACCCGGTTACTGGCAGCTCAACGAAAAAGAGACCGAGAATCTCCGCGCCTACATCCAGAAGGGCGGCTTCGTCATCTTCGACGACTTCTTCCAGAGGGCCACGCTGATCCTCGAAGAAAACATGCGTCAGGTTCTGCCCGACGCGCGTTTCATCGAGGTTCCGCTCGAACACCCGATATGGGACTCGTTCTTCAAGATCGCCGAACCGCCGAGGACGCGCGGCGGGGGCGGAGGGGGTGCGGGCGGGCGCGGCGGTTTCGGAAGGAACTTCGGAGGCCGCGGGATGCAGACCACATACCACGGCATCTTCGAGGACAACGATCCCACCAAACGGCTGATGGTCATCGCGAACTACAACGGCGACATGGGCGAATTCTGGGAGTGGTCCGACAGCGGTTTTGTGCCGATCGACCTCTCGAACGAGGCCTACAAACTCGGCGTGAACTACGTGATCTACAGCCTCACCCACTGATTCGGACACCACCGGCGGTTTCCGGGGGATAATCCCCCGCAACAAGAGCACCGACGCGGCCGCCCGCAAACTCGCGGGCACTCCCGACCGTCCCCTCTTCCGGGTATTCGCGTACTACGTGTTCCTGTTCGCGGCCGTGGCCGCGATCGTGTCCCTGGCCCCGCAGTCGCTCACCTACCTCAACGCACCCCTGCCGGTGTCGGGGCTCATGGGCAGCGGGGGCGGAGGTTTCTCCGGGCCCACAGGCTCGCCCGGCGGGCCGATGTCGCCATGGGGAGTGGTGGCCGCGGCGGTGGTGTCGCTCTCGAGCGCGTGCATCCTGATGCTCCCGGTGACTTGGGTCTATGTGCAGACGCGGCGCAAGAAGGGGTTCGACCAGTCGGTGGTCCAGACCCTGATCATTCTGCCCCTCGTCGTGGCAGGCGTCATCCTGCTCGTCCAGAACAGCACCGCGCTCGCGTTCAGCCTCGGCGGCATCGTGGGGGCCGTGAACTTTCGTAACACGCTCCGGGATACCAAGGACACCATCTACATCTTCCTGGCCATCGTGATCGGTGTGGCCACGGGCGTGCACGCCCTGGTGGTGGCCGCGACGATCTCGCTCTGCTTCAACCTGACCGTCGTGATCATGTGGTGGACCGACTTCGGCCGCACCGGCGCGATGTTCGAAGGCGCTCCCGCAAAGGATCGGCTCGAACGGGCCAAGGCGATGGCGAACCGTACCGAGGGCTTCATCTCCATGGTCGATCGCGAACTGCTCCGGTCGATGAGCGCGGAACAACTCGAGGTGCTCGCCGAGCGGGCGCAGAACCGTCAGCAGAAAGCGCTCGCCAAGGCGGGACTCGACGGCGGAATCGAGCCGCGGCGCGATCGCACGCTGCGCGTCCAGGCAGGCCCCGACCCGGCGCGCGCACGCCAGATCGCCGAAGCCATCCTCGCTTCAAGCGCCAAGCGCTACGAATTCGCCAGCGAAACGACAGACGGGGACGGCACCGCTCTCGCCTACCGGATCCGCCTCAAGAAGAGCGTGAGCGCCGAGGAGTTTCTCGAACGATTTCGCGCCGCCGCCGCGGCGGAAGTTCGAAAGGCCGAGTTCGTCGACTGAAGCTCAGCGGCGCGCCGGCGCCCGGGAATGCTCCTGCCACCAGGCCATGGCCTCCGCCTGGGTCCACGGATCGATCGGGATAGCCTTGAGGGCCCTCCCAACCTCATCGGCTCCGGCGGGGCGATTCCCTGGTTCTTTTTCGAGACAACGCAGGATCAGCTCCTCGAGCGCCGCAGGCACCTGAATGCCCGCCCTTCGCGACGGCGGAACCGGAGGGGCCTGGAGATGGCTCGCGATGATCTTCAGGCTGGTATCCGCTTCGAACACCAGCAGGCCGGTGAGCAGATAGTAGGCCACGCAGCCAAGCGCGTAGATATCGGCGCGGCCATCGAGGGCCTCGCCCCGCACCGCCTCAGGCGACATGTAGGCAGGCGTTCCCGGCGTGTGGCCGCCCAGACTGCTCTCGGCGATCCCCCGATCCTCAGCGTCGAGCGACTTCACGAGACCGAAATCAAGGACCTTCACGAAGTCGTGCTTGAGGCCGACCCGGCCCACGTGGATGTTCGCGGGCTTGATATCGCGATGAACGAGGCCGCTCGCATGCGCCTCCTCGAGCGAGTCGCACACCTGTCGCAAAATGTAGATGGTCCGATTCGCGGGCAGGGGACCGTGATCCCGGACCATCGACTGAAGGTCCATGCCGTGGAGCAGTTCCATCACGAAGTACAGGGTCTGATCGCTCGTGACCCCGAAATCGTAAAGCGCCACGGTGTGGGGCGATCGCAGTTGCGCCGCCGCCTCGGCTTCGCGACGAAACCTCTTGACCGCGAGGAGCGCCGCGTCCGTATCTCCCGGTTCGATAGCGTCAGTCCGGATCAGCTTGATGGCGGCAGGACGGGCGAACATCCGGTGGGTCGCGAGGTAGACCTCGCCCATCGCCCCACGTCCTATCCGCTCGCCAAGGCGATAGCTCCCCATCTCCCTCGCCTTGGCGACCTGCTCGCCGAGACCACTCACCACCCGCGAGATCACCACCGCCACCGGGATGAGGAGGAAGTCCGGATAGTGCATCAGCAGCACCCTGCTGTCCGGTCCGAAGTCCCAGTGCCCCCGCGCCTTCGCCACCAGCATCGAGAGCGGGTTCATCGAGGCGGCAAGGAGGCCGGCGAAAATGGTCTTCCCGGGCGTGCTCGGCAGGATGGCCGCGAACATGAGCATGATCGGCCCGATCCAGCTGATCATGGGCGTGATGACCCAGTCATGCGGCGGCGGCACCAGGTGCATCAGCATGCCGACACTGAACGCGATCGCCACCATGTAGGCGAGACCGATATCCAGAAGCATCTGAGGATCGCCATCGCCCCGGCGCGCGTAGAAGCAAAGTCCAATCGACAAGGCGACGCTCACGAGCACGACCAGGTCACCGCCCATCAGTTGCCCTTCGATGCCCGGGCCCAGCACCTCGACCGTGCTCGCCCGCCCGAGCCCCCAGCCCGCGACGTACAGGACCGACATCAGGGCCGCGGTGATCGACAGCCGCTTCGATGCCTGTCGGAGGATGTCCGGCGGAAGGCCTGGCCCCGGCCATCCCGGGGCCGTCGACGAATCGGGTGCGGTCCGCGGCGCGATGGGACCGACAAACTTCGGGTCAGTCATGGGGGCGGAGTTTAGGCTGGGTCGCGTGGCCGGTGCGGCGGTACACTCGACCATGGCCCCCAATTCCTCCCGTCCCACCCTCCAGACCGCCATGCTGGCGCTCGGCCTCGCTGCGTCGGCATCGTCACAGACCGTGAATATGAACAGCACCAGCGCCCCCGCGGGCAACGTCCTGCTCGCCGAATGGACCGGCCCCTATGGCGGTGTCCCCGCCTTCGACAAAATGGATCTTCAGGCCCTTAGGCCGGCGCTCGAGGAGGGTATGGCGCGGAATCTCGCGGAGGTCGATGCGATAGTGAAAAACCCGGAGGCTGCGACCTTCAAGAACACTGTTGTTGCCCTCGAGAAGGCCGGCCGGGACCTCGGCCGGGTCTTCACCTACTGGGGCCTGTGGGGCGGGAATCTCTCGACTCCCGAGTTCCGACGGATTCAGGCGGAAATGGCCCCGAAGTTATCCGAGTTCAATTCGAAGATCACCCAGAACAAAGAGCTCTTCGACCGGGTCAAGGCGGTTTACGAGGGGAAGGAAAAGGACACCCTCCGCCCCGACGAGCAGCGCCTGGTCTGGCTCGTCTACGACGGTTTTGCCAGCAACGGCGCGACCCTGTCGGGACCGGCTAAAGAGCGCTACGCCGAAATCAACAAGCAGCTGGCCGGACTCCACACGAAGTTTGCCAACAACGTCCTGGCCGACGAGGAGGGTTACGTCCTCTACATCACGAAAGACCAGCTGGGTGGTCTTCCCGACTCCCTCATCCAGGCCGCCGCGGCGGCCGCGAAGGAACGGAAGCGGGAAGGCGAATTCGCGATCACCAACACACGCTCGTCGATGGACCCCTTTCTCACCTTTTCCACCAAGCGCGATCTTAGGGAGAAAGTCTGGCGAACCTACTATTCCCGCGGAGACAACGGCGACGAGCGGGACAACAACGCCCTCATCACGGAGATTCTCAAGCTTCGTCACGAGCGTGTGCGCCTGCTCGGCTACCCGAACTACGCCGCCTGGCGTCTGCAGAACCGCATGGCCAAGACGCCCGAACGCGCCGTGGGCCTGCTCGAAGCCGTCCTCCCCGCCGCACTCGGCCGCGTGAAGGAAGAAGTCGCCGATATGCAGGCGATCGCGGATAAGGAGGGCCCACGCATCACCATCGAGCCCTGGGACTATCGCTACTACGCCGAGAAGGTCCGCAAGGCCCGGTATGACCTCGATTCCAACGAGGTGAAGCAGTACCTCCAACTCGACAAGCTCCGCGAGGCGATGTTCTATGTGGCGGGGCGGCTCTTCAACTTCAAGTTCACACCGGTGCCCACCGACAAAGCCCCGGTGTTTCACGAAGACGTCAAGGTCTGGGAAGTGGCGGACGCAACCACCGGCGCCCACGTCGGCCTGTGGTACCTCGATCCCTACGCCCGGCCCGGAAAACGGTCCGGCGCCTGGGCGACCACATATCGAGGCCACGAGACCTTCGACGGGAAGAAAACGGTGCTCGGCTCCAACAACTCGAACTTCGTCAAAGGGCCTTTCGGCAAGGCCGTTCTCGTCTCATGGACCGACGCCGTCACCTTCTTCCACGAGTTCGGCCATGCCCTTCACTACTTCTCGGCCACCGTCGCGTACCCCACCCTCAACGGCGGGGTCCGGGATTACACCGAGTTCCAGTCGCAGCTTCTCGAGCGATGGTTGATGACCGACGAGGTGATCAACGGCTACCTCGTCCATCACGAGACCGGCCAGCCCATCCCGAAAGCCCTCGTCCTGAAGATCAAGAAGGCGGCCACCTTCAACCAGGGTTTCGACACCACGGAATATCTAGGCTCCGCGATCATGGACATGAAGTACCACATGGTCGATCCCGCGGGGCTAGACCCGCGCGCCTTCGAGCGCGACGAGCTCAAGAAGCTCGGCATGCCGAGGGAGATCCCGATGCGGCACCGCAGCACGCACTTCACGCACGTGTTTTCCGGAGAGGGATACTCGGCCGGCTACTACGGCTACATTTGGGCGGACGTTCTCACCGCCGACGCCGCCGAAGCGTTCGCGACCGCGCCCGGCGGGTCTTGGGACCAGGCCCTCGCGAAGAAGCTGGTCGACAACCTCTTCGCGGTGCGAAACGCCACGGATCCCGAGGAGGCTTACCGGGCCTTCCGCGGCCGAGACGCGAAGATCGAGGCCCTCATGCGTGCTCGCGGATTTCCCGTTCCGACGAAGTAGCGACGGTTACGGCTTCGGCGCGTACTCCGCCTGCAGCTTGTCGATCAGGGGCTCGAGGCCGCTGACGTCCCCGGCGAATCGCGTGCCATACACCGTCTTGACGCTCGCGAGCACCTGGTCCCGGGTCTCCGCCGCGACATTCCGGGCGCGCGCGAGCGCCACGAAACGCGCCCACGCGTCGATCAATGGATCCGCGGTCGCGTAGACGACGTTGAGCGCCGCCTTCACCTCGGCGGGCGGCTCGGCGGCCTGACGATCCGCGTCGGGGAACGCCTGGTAGGCCTGCACCGCGGCCCCGTAGGGTTCCCGGTACAGCGACGCCAGAGCAAGAAGATTGTTGGCGACGATTCCCAGGTTGTCCGGGTCGGAGTTGTTGGATCGGGTGAAGAGGTCGATAGCTTCCTTGCTCTTTTTCGCGTGGTTCGCGACCAGAGCCTCGATCTGATAGAGCAGAGCGAGGGAGGCGTCCTTGTCGAACTTGCCTTCGATCGTCTTGCCCGCCTCGATCATCTTGATCGCCGCATCGGCGAACTCGACGGCCTCGGCCGCGTGGGTGAAGTTGGCAGGCGAGGCCGCGAGTTCGAGTTCGAATCTCCGCAGGTTGAACGCCACACTGTAGAGGACGGCGAGGTTCTCGGGTTCCGCGGCAAGGAGTTCACGCCCCGCCTTGATCATCCCGTCCGTGTCTTTCGCCTGGATCGCCCCGCTGAACGCCTGCTGCTTCGGGACGATGAGCCAGGTTTTGAGGTAGGCGGCATATTGCCCGGAAGGGAACTTCTCGAGGTAGGCGCGGGCCAGTTCGATCGCCTTCTCCTCCATCTTCTGCGAGTTCGCGGCGTGCCAGGCCTGGTACGCGAGGCCTTCTTCGGCCGAGGCCTCCTGAGCCGGGACCTGCGTCGAGAGAGCGAGCGACATGGAAACGGTGAGGGCGAATCGCCCGAGCGCGCGGAAAAGCTTCATTGCCCGATTATGCCTTCAACAAACGCTCCGCCATGCGCGCCGGTCGCATATTCCTTCGAACGCGACGTCAAACACCTCCCTCTGGCAGAATCAAAAACGTTCTGGGCGAACCCCTTTTCCAAGTGGCGTGATGGGAGACGAATGACATCAGAGATCGAGAACACCGACGACCTCGGGCTCGCAGAGAGGCTTCGGTCGGGCCTGGGGCATGTGCGCAAGGAACTCGCGCGGAG
>JANNJB010000872.1:0-20581 GCA_031405615.1 Vicinamibacteria bacterium
GGCCGTGGTGCCGACGGTGCCGGGGTTGGTGAGGGAAACCGTGGTGCCCATGAAGTCGTCGGGCATGAGCGTGCTCTTGCGCGACCGTCCCACGAGGTCATCGAACTTCTCGATGAATTGCGGGAAGGAGAGGAGGTTGGCCCCGCGGATGTTGGGAACGAGCAGGGTGCGGGTGCCGTCCTTCTTCGTGACATCGACGGCGATGCCGAGACGCACGTCGCCGCGATGGATTCGATGCGGCTTGCCGTCGAGCTCCGCGTACGCGTCGTTGAGCCGCGGGAAGGTGTCGAGGGCCTTGATCATGGCCCAGGCGATGATGTGGGTGAAACTGACCTTGGGGGCGCCTGTGGCCGCGCGGTGGCGGTTTACCAGGGCGCGGTTCTCCTCGAGGGCCCGCACCGGCACTTCGCGCATCGAGGTGGCGGTGGGAACGGAGAGTGACGCCTCCATGTTCTCGATGACCCGGACCATCCCTCCGCGCACCGGCTCGACGACGTCGCCGGGCAGGATGAGCGGCGCGAGGGCGCGGGATCTCGGCGCGAGCGCCGCGCCGGTTGCGGTTGACGCGGCCGGAGCGGTGGTGGCCATCGGCGCGGGTTGCTGCGCGCGAGCCGGCGCATCGATCTCGGTCGTGAACGCGTGACGATCGACGACCTTCGTTTCGCTCGTCGTCACGTTGATGGGCTCGACGATCGTGGGTTCGATCGCGGCCGGGGCCTGGGAAACCGCCTCGACCGCGGGTTCTTCCACGGGGGATGGTCCCAACGTCGCCTCCGTCACCGTGACCGATTGACGCAGGAAGGCCGCGGTCTCCGTTCCCCCTTCGGGCTCCGGCAGGCTCAGGACATAGGCGAAGTAGTCCTGCCATTCCTGACCGACACTCGCGGTCTCCACCCGGTATTTCGAAAGCTCCTGGAGCGCGAACTCGGTGTTCGCACCAAAGTCGGCAACGATGCGCTCGGCGATATGACGGGGCAGGATCTCGGTATTCATTCGGGGAACCACAAGGATAACTGTTCCCCCCGCCCGCTCTCCGGACAGGTCCAGCCAAACACGAGGGCTAGTCCCTTCGACACCCGGACGGAGCCCCGTCTGGTGGACCGGCGCCCCTCTTCCAGCAGAGGCACCGAGTAAAGTCCCGGCCCATGATGATTGAGTGCGTTCCCAACTTCTCCGAGGGCGCCCGCCCTGGGGTGATCGAAGCGATCGTGGCCAGGGTCCGCGCGGAAAGCGGCGTGCGGATTCTGGACCTCCAGTCGGACGCCTCGCACAACCGGTCGGTCCTCACTCTCGCCGGCGATGCCGAGTCCCTCCTCCGCGGCGTCCTCGCACTCGTCGGCGCGTGTGTCACCACTATCGACCTTCGAACCCACCGCGGCGAGCATCCCCGCATGGGCGCCGTGGATGTGGTTCCCTTCATCCCCCTCGAAGGCGCCACCATCGCCGACTGCGTTTCGCTCGCGCGCCGGGCCGGCGAGGCGATCGCGAAGGCCCACAACATTCCCGTGTTCCTTTATGAGGACGCCGCCTCGGCCCCCCATCGCAAGGGCCTCGAGGACATCCGCCGCGGCCAGTTCGAGGGTCTTGCGACCAAGCTCAAAGATCCCCTCTGGGCCCCCGACTTCGGCCCGAGTGAGCTCCACCCCTCCTTTGGCGCGGTCGTGGTGGGCGCGCGCATGCCCCTGATCGCATTCAACGTGAATCTCGCGACCGATGATGTTGAGGTCGCGAAGAAGATCGCAAAGGCAATCCGCCACAGCACCGGCGGCTATCGCTTCGTGAAGGCGATGGGCCTGATCGTCGACATCAACGGCCGGAAGGTCGCCCAGGTCTCGATGAACATGACCGACTTCACGAAGACCCCGCTCTTTCGCGTGGTCGAGACCATCCGGAACGAAGCCGCTCGTTACGGTGTCGCGATCGCTGGTTCAGAGATCGTGGGCCTCGTCCCCGCGCAAGCCCTCGTTGACGCCGCCGAGCACTACCTTCAGCTCACGGGGTTCACGTCGAGCCAGGTGTTGGAGACGAGGCTGCGGACGGAGTAGTTGGGCCTCACGTACGAATTCCCGCCCTGCCCCGGTCGATTGGAGTCCCGTCATTGGTCTAAGTGCGGAGGCTCTACCGCCCGCCTTTGATGTACTCGATGGGGTATCCAAAAGCGTGTGGGTTATTGGCGAGCGCGTCGATGCCTGCGATGACCACGCTGTCAGCGGGCGCTCCTCTGCGTCCCTGGCCTTGCTCCCAGAAGATCATGCGGCACGGTCTCGATTCGGCGATCCAGACCACGGCGATACGATGAATGCCCTGGTCGTTGGTGACGATGGCCTTGCCGTGACGCGCCGCGTACTCGAAGAGAATCTCGTCTGGAGTTGCCTCGGGAAACGCATCGATCGCGCGAGTCACCGTCCAGCCCAGGTGACGCAGCCCGGCGACGATCGGTTCCCGGACATGGTTGTCCGTGAACAGCGGAAACCGCACTCAGCCGCGGGCCTTGAGGAACCGGTCCCGCTCAGCCGCGCCCTGGTCAAAGCACTCCGCCTGCAAACGAAACTCCTCTTCGATCTCGCCCGGATGGTCGTAGTAGTAGGCGAGCGCTGCATGCACCTGAGCGAGCGAAAGTGACGCGCCGAAGAGAGTGCAGATCTCCTCGGGTCGATGACCATCCCGTTGAGCGACCACTATGTCGGCCACCGCGATGCGACTCCCATCGAGGCAAGACTGTCCACCACGAATCGCAGGGTCCCGTGTGATGTGGGGGTAGGTGAGGACTGCTACGGTGGCGCTCATGGCGGGACTCATTGTATCGCCCATCGACCGAGCGGGGGTGTCTGGGAGGAGCCCCGAAATGAAAGATGACCTTCCCAGAGAATCGTCGGCACCAGCATGCTCCCAAGCTGCGCCAGCCATCGTCCACACGTCCGCGCGCCCTCCGTCATAGGACTACCCTATCTCCGTCCAGATCAACGGAGAGAGCCTGCCAATGCGCCTTCGTTCGAGGAGAACCGAACGAGATCTGTGCGGGCGTTCACGACGGTCCACGGAGTGCCTGCTCGAGATCGCTCCAGAGGTCCTCGACCCCCTCGATACCAACGCTGAGTCGCAGCAGCGACGGCGGCAGATGCTCCTGCCCCGGAACACTTGCTCGGCGTTCGATGGTGGTCTCCACCGCGCCGAGGCTCGTGGCGTGTTGAATCAGCCGTAACCGCGCGCACACCGCGTCGGCGGCCTCGGCTCCTCCGCGGATGTCGAACGAGATGATCGCGCCGAAGCCTTTCAGCTGGCGTCGCGCCGCTTCGTGGGTCGGGTGGCCCGAAAGGCCTGGGTATCGTGTGATCTGCACTTCGGGATGGGCCTCAAGCCTCTCCGCCAGGATGATCGCGTTGTGCTGCGCGCGTTCCAGGCGAAGCGCCAGCGTCCGCGCGCCGCGGACCGCGAGAAAAGTTTCGAGCATCCCGGGCGTGGCGCCGGCCAGTTCCCGCGCGTGCCGCAACGCGGCCAGCAGGTTCGAATCACGGACCGTGGCGACACCGCTGAGCAGGTCTGAGTGCCCGCCGATGAACTTCGTCACCGATTCCACCGCAACGTCCGCGCCGAGGTCGAGCGGACGCTGATTGAGCGGCGTGGCGAAGGTGTTATCAACGCCGAGGATGGCGCCCTGCTTGCGTGGGGCCGCGCAGATCTTGTCGAGGTCAGCCACGGCGAGAAGCGGATTGGAGGGCGACTCCAGCCAGATCAGATCCGAATCGAGACACGCGCGAATCCAGGCTTCCGTGTCAGCCACCGCGATTCGGACGACCTTCCATTGGCCTCGTCTCCTTCCCGCGTTCGCGAGGCCCGCGACGCCCTGATAGCAGTCATCCGGCAACGTCACCTTCGCGTCTGCAGGAAGCTGGTCGAACACCGCCGCGATCGCCCCCATGCCTGAGGCGAACGCCACTGATGAACCTCCCTCGAGGCCGCCAACAATCTCCTCGAGCGCCTCCCAGCCTCGTGTCCCGTCGTCGCGCGAGTAGACCCGCGGCCCACCCAGCAAGAAATTCGACGCGGGAATCGGGGGAACGTTGAGCGGCGAGCCCGGCATGTGATCGCGACCGGCCGACACGAGCCAGGAGTCGATCGATTTCATGTCCCCCGGGTGGAGCGCCGACTTACCTTTCGGTTGCATCCGCGAACTGTATCAACCGCGCGCAGGCCCTACGCGGCGTCGGAGTCGGAGTCGCTGGCCTTCTTCGGGGCGATGAGGCCGAGCGCCTTCATCTTCTTGTACAGGTACGAACGCTCGACGCCGAGGGCTTCCGCGGTTCGGCTCATGTTGCCCCTGCAGGCTTCATGTTTCTTCGCGATGTAGCGGCGTTCGAAGTCTTCGCGCGCGAGCGCCAACGTTTCGAAGTCGCCGAGCGGCGCCGGGGCGGCAACCTCAACCGAAATCTGAGTCGCGGGCGCGGAGGCCGAGCCGTTCGTGGCGTCCACCGCAAGCGGCGAGCGGAGCACTCCAAGATCACTCGCCTCCACGACGTCGGCCTTCGCCATGATCACGAGGCGCTCGACCATGTTCCGAAGCTCGCGGACGTTCCCCGGCCAGTCGTGCCCGGTCAACATTTCCATGGCCGCGGGCGAATAATCCTTGATGTGCCGGCCGTACTCGGCCGCGTATTCGCGGCTGAAGTGGCGCACCAGCATCGGAATATCCGACCGGCGCTCGCGCAGCGAAATCACGTGGATCGGAATGACGTTGAGCCGGAAATAGAGGTCTTCGCGGAAGGTCCCCCTGCGGATCTCCTCCTCGAGGTTCTTGTTGGTCGCGGCGATCACGCGGACATCGACGGTGACGCCGGCCGAACCGCCCACCGGCTCGATCTTCTGTTCCTGAAGCGCGCGCAGGACCTTGGCCTGGGTCTTGAGGGTCATGTCGCCGATCTCGTCGAGGAACAACGTGCCCCCATCCGCGATCTCGAACTTGCCCTTGCGCGACGCGGTGGCGCCGGTGAACGAGCCCTTGGTGTGGCCGAACAGTTCGCTTTCGATCAGCTCCTCGGGAATGGCCGCGCAGTTCACCTCGACGAAAGGACCCACGCTCCGCAGGCTCTGCCGGTGAATTGCGCGGGCGACCAGTTCCTTCCCGGTTCCGTTTTCCCCGGTGATGAGGACGCGTCCGTTGCTCGGCGCGGCCTGCGCGATGACGCGAAGGAGCTCCTTGACCGCGTCGCTCTCGCCCACGATCTGATGTTTGTGCTCGACCTCGGCTTTGAGGGCGCGGACCTCCTGTTCGAGTTGCCGGCGGCGCAGGGAGTTTGAAACCGCGAGCAGAATGCGCTCGAGGGAAAGCGGCTTCTCGATGAAGTCGGTGGCGCCCAAACGAACCGCCTTGACCGCGGTCTCGACGGTGCCATGCCCGGAGATGACGACCACGGGAAGGTCCGGGTCGATAGCCTGGATCCGGCTCAGTGTCTCGATCCCATCGATGCCGGGAAGCCAGACATCGAGCAGCGCCAGCTCATAGCGGTTCGACTCCACCGCCTTCACGCCGGCCTCTCCGGTCTCAACCGCGTCCACCCGGTACCCTTCGTCGGTGAGAATCCCCGAAAGCGAAGACCGGACGCCCGCCTCGTCGTCAACGATCAGGATGCGTTCGCGCATGAAGCCCCGGATCCTATCAGTCATCCTGTGTCTGAAGGGACACACGCGAGGATCCCGACAGCCGTGCCAAACTCATTCGTCTGTTCTCTCGTCACAATGACCAAGGGAAACTCCATGCAACCACACTCGATTCAATTGTTTGTAGCCATCGGTCTTTCCGGCATGGTCGCCGTGCCCGCGATGGCTCAGAACTGGCCTTCATTTCGCGGTCCGTTCGCGAGAGGCATCGCCGATCAGCAGGAACTGCCGGCTGACTGGGATGTGAAGACGGGTCGAAACATTCGATGGAAGGCCGCGATCCCGGGGGTTGGACATTCGAGTCCCGTGGTCTGGGGCGACAGGCTCTTTGTCACGTCCGTGGCGCGCGATAACCCCCCGGCCCTCAAGCTCGGCGACAGCGGCATTGGTATGGCGGACGACAAGGTTCCCCACACCTGGCGGGTTTCGTGCCTCGACACCAAAGACGGAAAGGTCATCTGGACGAAGGAAGTGGTGTCGGGTGTGCCGAGGGCCACACGACACGTGAAATCGAGCCAGGCGAACTCGACGCCGGTGACTGATGGGAAGACCGTGGTGACTATCCTCGGTTCTGAAGGGGTCGCGGCCTTCGACATGCAGGGAACGCTCAAATGGCGCGCCGATCTGGGTGTCCTGAATCCCGGCCTTTATGGCGATCCCACCTCTGAATGGGGCTACGCGAGTTCGCCGGTCATCTTCGAAGATCGCGTGATCATCCAGGTGGACCGTCACAAGGACTCCTACCTCGCGGCTTTCGACCTCGCTACGGGGAAGAAGCTGTGGAACGTGCCGCGCGTCGAGCGGCCGGTGTGGGCCACACCCACGCTGCACACCGCGGGCGGGCGTACCGATCTGATCGTGGTCGGCGGCGAATACGTCAAGGGCTACGACCCGCGCACCGGCACGGAGCTTTGGAAGTTCAAGGATGTCGCCGAAGTGAAGACTCCAACGCCATTTGTGGCGGACGAACTGATCGTCTTCTCCGGCGGGTACCGCGGCCGCCCCATCTTCGCGATCAGGACCGGGGCGAAGGGCGACATCTCCGAGCCCGAGAACGCGAAGTCCGGCGCCTATCTCGCCTGGCGGAGCGAAACCGGCGGGCCGTACACGACCACGCCCCTCGCTTACCAGGGCGTCCTCTATGCGGTCCGCGACGAGGGCATCCTCGGCGCCTACGACCTCAAGACCGGCGCGCTGCTCTATCGCGAACGTACGAGCGCCACGCACAGCGCGTCTCCGATCGCGAGCGACGGACGAGTGTACCTCGCGGCCGAAGGCGGCGAAATCATCGTCCTGAAGGCGGGCCGAACCTTCGAGGTCCTGGCGCGGATCGACATGGGCGCGCCCCTGATGGCGACGCCCGCGATTTCGAACCGCTCGTTGTTCATCCGCACGCCGGGTGAGGTCTACGCGATCGGAAGCGCGAGCGGACGATAGGGCGGCCGCGGGCAAGGGCGGCCACAAGGGCCGCCCCTGCGCCTGCCCTTTGCCGAGCGGGGTATCCTCCGTAGTCCGCCCCGCGGACGGGGCTCGCGGGCGTCAACGTCATGTGTGACCCTCGATGTCATAGATCGACGACCATCTCCCGCATTGAATTTCGAGGCATCGCCCTCGTGAACGAAGGAAACCGCAGCCATGACTTTGAGCCAGAAGGCCGACGCGTCGAAACACGATGCCGGTGAGCGAAAAACACGTCGAGCCCGCGCCACGAAACTAGCGTTGATCCTGGGCGGCCTCGCGGTCGTCGCGTGCGGCGGCGCTCCTGCGGGCGGACCGGGCGGTCCGGGAGGCGGCATGCCGCCGAGTGCGGTGGAGATCGTGACTCTGACCGAAAAGCCGATCGAGCAGACCACCGAGTTCGTGGCTACGCTGAAATCGCGTCGGTCCTCCACCATCCAGCCACAGGTCGAGGGCTTCATCACCCGCATTCCCGTGCGCTCGGGCGATCGCGTCGCCGCGGGGGCCACGCTGTTCGAAGTGGACTCGGGCCCGCAGCAGGCGGTCCTTGCTTCGCAGCAGTCGATGCGCGCCGCACGCGCGGCCGAAGTCGAGTACGCACGGCAGCAGGCGGCACGTACCAGGAAACTGTTCGAGGCGGGCGCTTCTTCCGAGCGTGACGCCCAGGAAGCCGACACGGCGCTGCGCACCGCCGAAGCCCAGCTCAAGGCGGCCGAGGAGCAGGTCGGTCAACAGCGCGCCCAACTTGGCTACTACAGAGTCTCCGCCCCCGCCGCAGGCGTGGTGGGCGACATTCCCGTGCGGGTGGGCGACCGCGTCACCAGCTCGACGGTGCTCACCACCGTCGACCAGAACGACGCGCTCGAGATCTACGTCAGCGTGCCGGTGTCGCAGGCCACCGGTCTCAAGGTCGGCCTCCCGATCCGGATCATGGACGACGCGGGCCAGGTCGTGGCCACGAACAAACTCTCGTTCGTTTCGCCCAACGTGGATGACGCGACGCAGACGGTGCTCGCGAAGGCCGCCGTGGTCGAAGGCCGCGGGACATTCCGCGCCGATCAGTTCGTGCGCGTTCGAATTCTCTGGCGCTCCGATCCGGGCCTCACCGTCCCGGTCACCGCGGTGAACCGGGTGAACGGCCAATACTTCGCTTTCGTGGCGGAGAAGGCCGACGCCGGTCTCGTCGCGAAACAGCGGGCGGTTCAGCTCGGCGACATCATCGGCAACGATTACGTCGTGCGCGAGGGGTTGATGGCGGGCGAGCAGCTCATCATCGCGGGCCTGCAGAAGATCGGGGATGGCGCGCCGGTGAGCGTCGCCCCACCCGCACCCGCACCCGCCGCTACGGCCGTACCCGAACCAACAAAGGGTTCATAAGCCAATGCTCGCTGACGTCTTCATCCGCAGGCCCGTCCTCGCGACGGTCTGCTCGCTCCTCATCATCCTCGCGGGAGCGGTGTCGATTCCGACCCTGCCGATCGCCCGGTACCCTGACCTCGCGCCGCCCTCGCTCACCGTCAACGCGGTGTACACGGGCGCCAACGCGCAGTCGGTCGAAAGCGCCGTCACCACACCGCTCGAGCAAGCCATCAACGGCGTGGAGGGGATGACGTACATCACTTCCTCCTCCACGAACAGCGGCTTCTCGACGATCAACGTCACCTTCGACATCGATCGGAACATCGACCTCGCCGCGGTCGATGTGCAGAACCGAATCAACCAGGCACTCGGCCGGATGCCCGCGGAGGTCCGCACCAACGGGATCACCGTGGTCAAGAACACCGCCGGCTTCATGGGCGGTCTCGGTTTCTTCTCGAAGGACAACCGCTACACCAGCCAGTTCATCAGCAACTACATCGATCTCTACGTGCGCGACGCCATCAAACGCGTGCGCGGCGTGGGCGATGTCCTCATCTTCGGTGAACGCAAGTTCGCGATGCGCTTGTGGCTCGACCCCAGCAAGCTCGCCGGGAGAAAGCTCACCGCGGCCGACGTCTTGAACGCGCTGCGCGAACAAAACGTCCAGGTCGCAGCCGGCGCCCTCGGCGACGCGCCGTCATCGGCCGACCAGGCCTTCACGATCAGCGTGAGAGCGATGGGCCGGCTCTCCGAGGCGAGCCAGTTCGAAGACGTGGTCATCAAATCGGGCAAGGGCGGGGCGCTGGTGCGGGTCAAGGACGTGGGCCGCGTCGAGCTCGGGGCCGAGACCTACGCCTCCAACCTCCGCTTCATGGGTCTTGAGGCTCAAGGCATCGGCGTCACCCTCCTGCCCTCCGCCAACGCCCTCGACGTCTTTCAAGGCGTCATGGCGGAGATGGCGAAGCTCGAGAAGAGTTTCCCTCCCGGTCTCGAGTGGCGCCTGGCCTTCGACAACGTGATCGTGGTCCGCGAGTCGATCATCGAGGTCATCAAAACCCTGGGCGAAGCGATCTTCCTCGTGATCCTGGTGATGTTCCTGTTCCTCCAGAACTGGCGCAGCACCATCATCCCCGCCATCACGATTCCCGTCTCCCTCATCGGCACCTTCGCCTTCATCAAGCTCTTCGACTTCTCGATCAACACCCTCACTCTCTTCGGCATCGTCCTCGCCACCGGCATCGTGGTCGACGATGCCATCGTGGTTATCGAGAACATCGAGCGGCACATGCGCGAGTTCCACAAGTCGGCGAGGCGGGCCGCGATTGACGCGATGCGCGAGGTCTTCGGCGCCGTCATCGTCATCGGCCTCGTCCTCGTCGCGGTGTTCGTGCCCGTGGCGTTCTTCCCCGGCGTCACGGGCCGCCTCTACCAGCAGTTCTCGCTCACCATCGCCTTCGCCGTGGTTCTCTCGGTGTTCAACGCGGTGACGTTGACCCCGGCGCTGTCCGCGCTCCTCCTCGACAAGGAAAGCCACACCCACGGCCGCTTCTTCACCGCGTTCAACCGCATGGTGGACCAAGGCACCGCGGCCTACGTCGCCCTCGTGCGTCGGGCGCTGACTCTTCGGGCAGCGATGATCGTTCTGTTCCTCGGCGGCCTGCTCGCCACCTGGGGCGTCTACCGCGTGGTCCCCTCGGCCTTCGTTCCTGAAGAGGACGAGGGCTACTTCATGATCCTCGTGCAGTCTCCGGCGGGCGCGTCCCTCGAGTATTCGAACAAGATCGCCGCCCAGGCCGAAGCCATCATCATGCAGGACCCGGATTGCCGCGCCGCCTTCTCGGTCATGGGCTTCAGCTTCTCCGGGGCCGCCCCGAACAACGGGATGATCTTCGTGAACCTCAAGGATTACAAAGATCGCCAACGGGCCGACCAGTCGTTGAACGCGATCATCAATCGCCTGCGGGGACCGCTGTTCAACATTCCGGGAGCCTTCGTGGTCGCTTTCCCACCCCCCGCGATCCAGGGGCTCTCCACGTTCGCCGGATTCCAGTTCGAACTGCTCGACCAGACCGGCTCGGCCAGCGTGGATGGCCTCGCCGGCGCGATGTACGGCCTGATGGGTCAGGCCAACCAGTCGGGCAAGGTCCAGGGCCTCTTCAGCAGCTTCAGCGCCGCCGATCCTCAGCTCGTGGTCGACATCGACCGCGACAAGGCGCGCAGTCTCGGCCTTCCGCTCAATGAGGTCACGGACGCGCTGCAGGTGTTCCTCGGTTCGCAATACGTGAACGACTTCGACTTCAACAACCGCGCCTACCGCGTCTACGTTCAGGCCGACCAGCAGTTTCGGACGAACCCCTCATCGCTCAAGCAGCTCTACGCCCGGACCTCGAACGGACAAATGGTGCCGCTCGACAACGTGGTGAAGGTCCGGGAGACCACAGCACCTTCCGTCATCAGCCACTTCAACCTCTTCCGCTCGGCGGAAATCACGGGAACCCCCGGGGCGGGAATGAGTTCGGGGCAGGCGATCGCGGCGATGGAGGAGATGGCGAGCCAGTTGCCCGAGGGCTTCTCGTTCGCCTGGGCGGGACAATCGCTCGAGGAGATCAAGGCCGGGAGTCAGGCGGGCGCCATCTTCGCGCTGAGCGTCGTCCTCGTCTATCTGGTGCTCGCCGCCCAATACGAGTCCTTCGTTCTGCCTTTCATCATCCTGCTCGGCGTGCCTCTCGCGGTTTTTGGGGCCTTGTCGGCCCAGTGGGTGCGCGGCTTCACCAACGACGTCTTCTGTCAGGTGGGCCTCATCCTGCTGATCGGCCTCGCAGCCAAGAACTCGATCCTGATCGTCGAATTCGCGGAACAGTTGCGAGAGAAGGGTTACTCGATCGTCGACGCGGCGGTCGAAGCCTCGCGCATTCGGCTCCGCCCCATCCTCAAGACTTCGTTCGCGTTCATCCTCGGCGTGCTGCCGCTGGCCTTCGCCACCGGCGCGGGTGCGGGCGGCCGCAACTCGATCGGAACCACGGTCGCGGGCGGGATGGTGGCCTCCACGTTCCTGTCGATCATCTTCATCCCTGTCCTCTACGTGGTGATCCGCACCTTCGCGCCCGGGCGCGGCCGGCGCTCGCACGATGAAGAGGAAAGCGGGACTCCCACGCCCGCGACCATCGCCACCCTGGTCATCCTCTCTTTGTTCGCACCCGTGGTCGCGCAGGCGCAGACGCAGGCGGTGACCGGCGAAGCGGCGATCGAAGCGGTGACATTCGAACAGGCGATTTCGCGGGCGGTGGAGAAGAACCCCACCGTGCAGATCGCGGCCGCGAACATCCTGCGCGCTCAAGGTCTCCTGCAGCAGGTCCGCTCCGCCTCGCTGCCGCGGCTCACCGGTAGCGTGAACAACACGACGCTCGACCAGGCCTTCGGTTTCGACGGCAACGTCGTCCAGCCGAAGAACCAGTGGACGTTCGGTCTCTCCGCGTCGGTGCCTATCCTCGCGGCCGCGCAGTGGGCCGCCAGAGCCCAGGCTCAGGATCGCGTTGAAGTCGCTCGCCTCGCCAGCGCCGACGCGAGGCGCCAGGTCGCGGCGAGCGCCGCCGCCGCGTACCTCGGCGTCATCACGCAGCAGCGCCTGGTCACGGTCGCCGAGCGCTCTCTCGACACCGCGCGGGCGCAGTTCGACTACAACCGGAAACGGCGCGAAGGCGGGCTGGGGAGCCGGCTCAATGAACTGCGGTCGGGTCAGATCGTTTCGACGGACGAGACCTTCCTCGAAGCCTCGAAGCTGGGCCTGCGCCGGTCGCAGGAGGCCCTCGGCGTGCTGCTCGGCGAAAGCGGCCCAATCGACGCAGCAGGGGAACCCACCTTCGACATCGCTCCCACCGACATCGCGGACGGCTGGATGACCACCCGCTCGGACATGCTTCTCCTCGCGGGCGAGCAGCGCGCTGCGCGGAATGTCATGAAAGGGAGCTCGAAGGACTGGTGGCCGACCGTGAAGCTGACCTTCGATCCGCAGTACGTGACGCCCGCCGGCCTCTTCCAGCCATCGAAGACCTGGCGCCTTGGGTTCGAGCTGTCGCAGACCATCTACAACGGCGGCGAACGCAGCGGGGTCCAGAAGGTCCGGGAGGCCGATGCCCAGGCCGTCGACTTCGCGATCGTCCAGCGCCAGATCCAGGCGCGCTCGGAGATCCGGAACGCTCGGGTCGGGGTCGAGGCGTACACGCGAGTCCTCCTCAGCGCGCGTCAGGCTGCCGAACAGGCGAACGAGGTCCTGAAGATCACGATCGCCGCGTTCGACGCGGGTGCTTCCACAAACATCGAGGTCATCGAGGCCCAGCGCACCGCCCGCGATGTGGAGACGTCACTCGCCCAGGCCGAGGACGCGCTTCGTCAGGCGCAGTTCGATCTGCTCGTGGCCCTCGGACGCTTTCCGAGGTGATGCATCGTCACCACTCGATTCCGTTGACCGAGCGGAAATAGGGAAAACCAAGACGGCCCGTGCCGACCTCGACCTCGTGCGAAGATTGCCGCAACTGATTCCGGGCGGAACAAACGGCCATCATCGGGAGAGAACCATGGAACCCACCAACCCCAAGAACTTCGATCAGGGCGTCTACGACCTTTTTGACAAGTACGTTCACGGCGACATCGACCGGCGCGGTTTCATCGACGGGGCGAGTCGTTTTACGGTGGGCGGAATGACCGGGGCGATGATGCTCGAAGCACTTACCCCGCGCTTCGCCGAAGCGCAGGTGGTCGCGAAGGACGACAAGAGAATCGTCGCTGAGCGGGTCGAGTACCCGTCACCGAATGGCAACCCTAAGATGGGCGGCTATCTGGTCCGCCCCGCGGACAAGAAGGGCAAGCTCCCGAGCGTTCTGGTCGTCCACGAGAATCGGGGACTCAATCCACATATCGAAGACATCACGCGCCGCCTGGCCCTCGATGGCTACATGGCGTTCGCGCCCGACGCACTCTTCCCGCTCGGCGGCTACCCGGGCGACGAGGACAAGGCGCGCGAGTTGTTCGGAAAACTCGACCGGCCGAAGATCAACGAGGATTTCATCGCCGCGGCGGCATGGCTGAAAGCCCGCAGCGACGGAACCGGCAAGGTCGCGGTCGTCGGCTTCTGCTTCGGCGGATCGATCTCGCACATGCTCTCAACGAAGATTCCCGATCTCGCCGGCGCGGTTCCTTTCTACGGCGGCAATCCGCCGGTCGAAGAAGCCAAAAACGTGAAGTGCCCCCTCCTGATTCAGTTCGCGGAGAAGGACGATCGGATCAACGCGGCATGGCCCGCGTACGAAGAAGCCCTCAAGGCCGCGAAGGTGAGCTACGAAGCGTTCGTGTATCCGGGCACGCAGCACGGTTTCAACAACGACACCACGCCTCGCTTCGACAAAGCCTCGGCGGACCTCGCGTGGAAGCGGACGCTCGATTTCTTCGCCAAGCATCTCAAGTAGGCGGCAGGGCCGCAACGGCGCGGAGAGGATCGACCGTGCCCGGCCAGGGCCTCAGTGCGCGGTGGGAGCGCCCAGGCGAACCTTTCCGCGGAACTGACGAAAGACGAAGACACCGTATCCGATGGACAGGATCATGGCGGCCGGCCACCAGATGATCGCAAGGGCAAGGCCGCGTCCGGAAACCGCGCCGTCGTGAGCGGTGAGCGAGTGCACGGGGTCGAATGTCGAGTGCAGCATGACCGGAAACACACTCACTGCCGCCGCGCCGAGGAGGCCCAGGATGAAAGCGCAGCCGCCGCCAAACGCCATCAGTTCGCGGCCGCGCCGCTGTCCGATCACCACCGCCAAAGATCCCGCGATGGCCAAAGCCACGGCGAGCCAGGCCAGCGGCCGGCTCATCATCTCGGTGAAAAGCTCCGGGCGCACGACGGCGGTGGCTGCCGTGATCGCAGGCATCAGGATAAAGACGGCAAGCCACAACCGGCGCGCGAGGGGAACGGCGCGGCCATTCAACGGCCCCTCGGTTCGCCACACCAGATACGAAGCACCGTGGGCGGCGAGGCAAACTACGGTGAAAACCGCGACCGAGATGGTGTACCAGTCGAGGATGCCCACTTCGCCCCGCGGCCTGAAGTCGGTGAAGAAGGCGAGACTGAACTTGCCCGAAGGCCCGAGGGGCAGACCGCGCAGGAGATTGCCAAGTGCGGCTCCGAGGAGCACGGCAATGAGCACGTTCATCACCGCAAAGGCGAAGTCCCAGAAGGTGCGCCACATCGAGTCGTCCAAGTGTCCGCCAAACTCGAGGGCGATGCCCCGTCCGATCAGACACCAGAGGAGGACAAAGACCGCGAGATAGAAGCCCGGTAACGCCACCGCCAGCACGGTCGGGAAAGCAACAAAGAGGACACCGCCCGCGGCCACCAGCCAGACCTCGTGCCATGTCCAGAGCGGACCGATGGCTCCGATGAGCTGGCGGCGTTCGGCCGGAGTGGGCGCCACGATGTACTGCACGATGCCGGAGCCGATGTTCCAGCCATCCATCACGGCGTAGGCCGCGAGCATGAGGGTGAAAATAGCGAACCAGACTTCAACCATTCACCACCTCCGGATAGAGGCTCGTCGGTTCGTGGCCAGCGGGTCCGTGAAGCACCTCGCGGCCGATCATGAAGAGGTACAGCAGGCCCAGTGCGGCATAGAGCCCGGCGAAACCAATCAAGGTGAAGAGAGCGTCACCCTGACTCACCACCTCGCTGTAACCGGCCGAGGTTTTGAACAGGCCCCAGATGAGCCACGGTTGACGGCCGAGTTCCGCGGTCATCCATCCCGCGGTGTTGGCGATATAGGGGAACGGGAGCGCGAGCATGAGCGCCCAGAGGAGGAGCTTCGTCTGCATCAGCTTTCCGCGCAGGCGTTGCAGATTGGCGAGGGCCATGAGGCCGATGAAGATGGTGCCGAGCCCAGCCATCACGTGGAAGGAGTAGTAGAGCAACTCGATGTTCGTGGGCCACTGGTCCTCGGGAAAATCGTTCAAGCCCTGCACATTGCTGTGAAAAGTGCCGAACGCGAGAAAGCTCAAGACCCAGGGCACGGCGATGGGATTGTCGAGACGCCTCATCTTCACGTTGGGCTGGCCGATGAGGTTCAGTTCCGCGCGCGGCCCGCTTTCAAACCGCCCTTCCATCGCGGCCAGAGCAACCGGTTTGTGCTCAGCCACGTACTTCGCCTGAATGTCCCCGGTGGGAAAAGCCACGAGCACCGCCGCGATGAGGCCCATCGCCGTGCCCCATTCGACGTAGACCTTCGCCTGCTCCTTGTGCTCGCTCCGAAGCGCATAGAAAGCGCCGACTGCGGTCACCACGAACGCGCCGGTCACGAGCGCCGCCGCCTGGTTGTGCGCGAACATCACGAAGGCCCAGGGATTGAGCAGGTAGGCGGCCATGTCGCCGATGATCAGTGTGCCCTGCGGCGTCAACTCGTAGCCGGTCGGATGCTGCATGAACGAGTTGGTCACCAGGATGAAGTAGGCGGAGAGCCACGCGCCAAGAGCGGTGAGGCAGGTCGCGATGAAGTGTTTCTTCGGACCCAGACGGCGCTCGCCCCACACCATGGCGCCCACGAAAGCGCTCTCCAGGAAGAAGGCGAACATCCCCTCCATAGCCAGGGTCTGGCCGATCACGCCGCCCGAGTGCTTCGAGAACTCCGACCAGTTCGTGCCGAACTGGAATTCCATGGGAATACCCGTGACCACGCCCAGCGCGAAGTTGATGCCGAAGATGCGGCTCCAGAAACGCGCGGCCTGAGCGTACGCCTCGTTGCCGGTCTTGAGCGCCCGCCATCGCCACAGCACCAGGAGGGGCGCGAGCCCCATCGTGAGCTGCGGAAACAGGTAGTGGTACGTGATCGTGAACGCGAACTGCAGCCGATGCCAGAACGCAGGATCGTCCATAGGAGGGTGGATGTTACTCCCCGGCCCGAAGGTCCCGGGCCAAAGGCATCGCGGCCCTCCTCGTTCGACCCCTCGTTCGACTCTTGACACGCCGGGTTCAGGCCGTCGTAACATCCGTCCAACAAAGTGAACGGCCCCCTGGCATTCCGCCATGGCGCCGGTGTCATCCACAGCTATTCGGGAGGTCAGTCATGGCATTTCCAACCCGTCGAATCCTCTTTCTATCCTTCGCTCTCGTCGCGATACTCGGACCGGCGCTCGTGTATGCGCAGGCCGCGGAGAGCAAGGTGAGCGGGACGGTTCGGGACGCGAACGGCGGCGCGCTTCCTGGGGTTTTGGTGACCATCACCCACCAGGCCTCATCGGTCTCGGTCACCGCGACCTCCGGAGCGGATGGCTCCTACTCCGCGAACGTGCCGCACGGTTCCTACTCGGTGGCCGTATCACTCAAAGGCTTCGCGCGCCAGACTCGGCGCGATGTCGTCGTCGCGGCGGCGGGCGCCAGCGTTGACTTCTCCCTGCAGACCCAAAGGGAAGAGGAGGTCACGGTCACGGCTACAAAGCGGGAGGAGACGCTCAGCAACGTTCCTTTCTCGGTCGCCGCACCCACCGAAGATGTGATGCGCTCGCGCGGTATCGAGAACATCGAGGGCGTCGCCGCCAACGTGGCCGGCTTCACCGTCCAAAACCTCGGCCCCGGTCAGAGCCAGGTTTCGATGCGCGGAGTTTCGTCGGGCCAGATCGTCCGCGACCAGCCAGGCGTGAAGGAGCAGGTGGGCGCCTACCTCGACGAGTCGGTGATCTCTTTGTCGCTGTTCACACCCGATCTCGATCTTTTCGATGTCGCCCGTGTCGAGGTTCTGCGTGGGCCGCAGGGAACTCTCTTCGGTTCGGGCTCGCTCTCCGGCACCGTCCGCTACATCAGCAATCAACCGACGATTGGCGTTTCGCAATGGTTCGCCGATCTCGGCGGCAACTCTTTGAGCGGCGGCGCTTTCGGCGGCCACGCCAAACTGGGCGGCAATGCGAAGCTGGGCGAGAAGGCGGCGCTGCGCATCGCCGCCTACTACACCCGGCTTCCCGGCTACATCGATGCGGTGCAGCCGAATCTCAGCAAGAAGGAGGATGTGAACGGCGGCGATCGCACGGGCGCCCGGGTATCCCTTCTCCTCCGGCCGAACGACAAGCTCTCCATCACGCCGCGTGTCGTTTACCAGAATGTCGAGATGGACGGGTGGAACCGCATCGACGCCTTCAACATCCTCGCCAATCCGTACACGACGACTCGTCCCGCGGTGACGCTGGGGGAGCGCGAGCAGTTCACCCAGCTCGAAGAGCTGTTCACCGACAAGTTCCTTCTGACCGACCTCACCATCCGCTACGCGTTCTCCGGTGCCGAACTGACGTCCGTGACCTCCTATACGGACCGCGATGTCCTCGTCGTTCGCGACGCAACCGCGCTGACCGCGTCGATCACCGGGGGCAGCATCGGTCTGCCCGCGTCGGTCTATACGATCAACGCGCCCCTCGACGACGCGACGAAAGCGAAGTCGTTCACCCAGGAGCTTCGCCTCTCCGGTGAGAAGGGAAAGCTTCGCTGGGTGGCGGGCGGGTTCTACAGCTCCACCAGGCGCGACTACGGACAGAGCTTGCTGGTTTCGGGGTTTGAGACCGCGACCCGCATTCCCACCGCGGGTTCGTTCGGCGCCGGACGTGACGTGCTCTTCTTCTCGGATCTGAGCTACGACCTGTCCCAGTTCGCGTTGTTCGGCGAAGGAACGCTGCGAGTGAACGACCGCTTCACGCTCACGGGCGGCCTGCGCTATTACGATTTCACCGAGGAACGGACCCAGGCCTTCGACGGCATCTTCGCCGACCCCGCGAGCAAGCCCGGCACCATCGACGCCAATGGCGTGGTCCCGCGCGTGATCGCCAGCATGAAACTCAACGACAACACGAACCTGAACGCTCAGGTATCCCAGGGCTTCAGGCTCGGCGGCATCAACGACCAGCTCAACGTTCCTCTCTGCACCGCCGAGGACCTCGCCACGTTCGGGGGCCGCGACGCCTGGAAAGACGAGAAGGCCTGGAACTACGAGATCGGGGCGAAGTCGAGGGTGATGGAGGGCCGGGGTTCGTTCAGTGTCGCCGCCTACAACATGGACATCACCGATCTGCAGGCCACCGTCACCGCGGGCTCGTGTTCGTCGCGCGTTATCTTCAACGTGCCGAAAGCGCGCGCGCGGGGACTCGAGGCTGAACTCGCCCTTGCTCCAAACGAGAATTTCGACTTCTCGGTGTCCGTGAGTCTCAATAACTCGGAGCTGCGCTCCACCCTGCGGTCGGGAGGCGCCGTCGTGGCCGGCATTCAGGAGGGCAACCGTCTCCCGAGCGTCCCCGAGATCCAGGCCGCAGCGTCCGCGACGTATCAGTGGCAGCTCAAGAACGACGCGCTCGCGTACATCACCGGGTCGTTTCAGCACTCGGGCTCGCGCTTCACGCAGATCGGCGATCAGGCGAGCGGCTTCGGCACGGTGAACCTGCTCTCATTCGGAGCAGGCACCATCGGGGCCCCACTGCGTCAGGGCACCTTCACGTTCGATCCTGAGCTCCCCGCCTACAGCATCCTGAACGCGCGGGTCGGAATGATCCGCGACAAGTGGGATCTGTCGGTGTACGCCAACAACATCAGCGATGAACGGGCGCTGCTCGCCCTCGATCAGGAGCGCGGCACTCGGGCCCGCGTGGGATACCTCACCAATCCCCCGCGGTCGTTCGGCATCAACGCCCGCTTCAAGTTCTAGCGAGGCGAACCGCGCACCCGCATCCCAATCAAGAGAATTGTGCACTCACGTCACCCCCGCGAAAGCGGGGGCCTAGCGCGAACTCCCGTTACCAGTCGCGACGACGCTACAGCCGAAACAGATAGCTGAACTTCATGAAGAAGCCGTCCCGCGAGCGGCTGAGGTCGCGGAAGGCGAAGGCGTCTTCTTCGTTGAGCGAGCTTCCGTAGCCCGCGAAAAACACCGTGCCCGGCGTCGGCTGCCAGGCGAAAAGAGCATCGAGCCGAAGACCGTTGCGGCGGCTCGCGAGAGCGCGAGTGTAGGAGCCCGTGGCGGAGTCGCGAAGAAAGATGGGCCGCTCCGTGCGTGAGTCGTCACGCAGGGTGTCCTGAAACTGCGCGTCGTACTCGGCGATAACGCGGCCGAAGATGGCGCGGGTCGCCTGGTACTCGAGCTTGAGACGGGGAATCTGGCGTCTGCCGACGAGCGACCCATCGCTGCGCCGCTTGAACTGCTGGAGGTTGTAGGTCGCGTTCACGCGCAGCTTCTCGGTGGGCCGCCAGTCGAGGCGGACCGTCACATAGGCGATGTTGGCGCTCGACCACTCGAAGAAGTTCTCGTCTTTGCCCCACAGGGCGTTGACGTAGCCGGAGAAGCGTTTGAACTCAGGCGTGGTGAGGCTCAGAACCCAATCGAGGTTCGGCAGGCGGGGCCCACCCACGTAGGGTGTGAACTTCCCCGCGACATCGCCCGGCAGGTAGTAGTTCGCATAAAGGTCGGGGTCGTAGCCAAAGGACTCGATAAGGACCGAAGCGCCCGCCTTCCAACCACCCCGCAGTGTCGCGTTGTTGTTGATGTGCAGTTTCTTGTCCTGCACGCCTCCTTCGCCAAAGAACGCACGGTACTTCCAGCTGCCGTCGAGGACAAGGTCGGTATTCAGGACTTCGAGCGCTCCGCCTTTTTTTCCGAAGAAGCTGAAGCGCTGGGTAAGCGCGGCTCTGACGACTCCCGGGCGGCTGATGAAACCGGAGCCGGCGCGAAAGTCTTCGTCGATGCCGGTGAAAACGGCACGGGTCCCGAGCTTCTTCCCGTTGCGGTTGTAGATGGCCTGGAAGAGCGGCGCGGTGGTGCGGACCGAGGCGCGTTCGTTCCCGGAGATGGCGCCCTGCAAGTCCAGAGTTGAAACCTCACCCAGAGCGACACGGGCGTCGAGCCCGGCCACGCGGTTCCAGTCGTCGCCGTCGATCCGGTCGGTATAGGCGAGGCCGATTCGGGAGCGCGTCCCCAGATCGCGCCGCGCGCGGAGGATATTGAAAATTGGGTGCGTGTCTCCGGTGCGTGAGGTGATCCGGTCGTCGACCGCGGAGAGGAAGCCGACGCTGGTCCCCGACAGCGTGCCGGTCAGTTTCACCGCGGTG
>JANNJB010000873.1:0-4346 GCA_031405615.1 Vicinamibacteria bacterium
GTCGGCACGGCGGCATCGAGCCTCGTCCTGGGTGGGACCAGAGGATTCGAGGGCGTGTCGCGGAGCGCGTTCATTGCGGACGCTTTGCTCCTGTCGATCGCAGCCGTTATCTGGCGCGGCGTGCTCCAGCAGATCGCCAACGCGGTGACGCGCAATCATCCCGAGGTCGTGCTGATCGTCCTGCTCATCGACGAGCGGCCCGAGGAAGTGACGGACATGCAGCGCTCCGTCCAGGGCGAGGTCATCTCCTCGACCTTCGACGAGGCGGGCGAACGCCACGTTCAGGTCGCGCGCATGGTCCTCGAAAAGGCGAAGCGCCTGGTCGAACAGCGCAAGGACGTTCTCATCCTCCTCGACTCGATCACCCGCCTCGCCCGCGCCTACAACACGGTGGCCCCCCAATCCGGCCGTGTGCTTTCGGGCGGCGTCGACGCGAACGCGCTGCAGGAGCCGAAGCGGTTCTTCGGCGCGGCGCGCGCGGTCGAAGAGGGAGGGTCGCTGACCATCATCGCGTCGGCTCTCGTCGAAACCGGCTCACGCATGGACGAAGTGATCTTCGAAGAGTTCAAGGGCACCGGCAATGCGGAGATCGTTCTTTCCCGCAAGCTCACCGAGAAGCGCATCTACCCGTCGATCGACATCGAGAAGACGGGTACGCGCAAGGAAGAGCTGCTCGTGCCGAAGGAAGAGCTGAACCGGGTGTGGGTGCTGCGCAAGGTGCTCTCCGCGATGTCGCCGGTCGAGGCGATGGAACTGCTCATCGAACGTCTCTCGAAGAGCAAGTCGAACTCCGCCTTCCTCCAGAGCATGGGCAACGGCGGCTGACAAAAAAAGAGGGCCCGAAGGCCCTCTTAGACACGATGAATGGAAACTTCAGCGCCGCGGCATACCCGCGCGACGGCGTTCATCTTCAAGATTCACGAGAGACTGCCGCAGATCCGCGAGCCGCTTCTTGTCGGCGTCGACCGCGTTCGCGAGATCCTGCCGGGCCGGAGTGATGTTGATGAGCGAAGCCAGGTTGCGTTCGTTCCTGGCAATGGCGGCTTCAAGGGTCGCGATCTCGTCCTGGGCCTTCTTGACCTTGTCGGCCCATTCCTTCTGGCGCTCGGCGTCGAGCTCCTCCCGGGTCTTCTCCTTGGGCGCTCCCGGAGCGGCGGCGACCAGGGGGTCCGTGCCGGTCGTGGCGGCGGCATCCGCGGCCGCAGGTTCGGCGGTCCGGTTGTTCTCGGTGTATACCCGGGCCGGAGCGCCCGACGTGCGGAGTTTGGCTCGCCGCTGCTTCTCCTGTTTGGAGAGTTCGGTCAGGCTTTGGGCCTGGGTGACGCCGACGGTGGCGAGTGACAGAGCGGAAACGAGGCACAAAAGAGTTTTTGCGTTCATCGAGATGTCTCCTCCAGAGTAGAGAACTGAGCCCGGGCAGTATAGAACGCAACCCCTCTTTGCCTGCGTGATAATGTCCACACTTGACCGCCTTTAGCCAGCAGGGGCCAGAGAAGACCCGGTCCGCGGGCGCGTCATCGAGGGCCGGCCGGAACGCCGATGTCGCGGCGTTCATGACCTTTGCGGCGTTTCTGGGCCTCGGTTTCGCCCTCCCTTTGCTGCCCCTGTTCGTCCAGGAACTGGGCGTCCATGACGCGGCGGATGCGGCTCAGTGGGCCGGCGTTCTGATCGGCGTGGGACCTCTCCTCGCCGGCCTTCTAGCACCTTTCTGGGGGGGGCAGGCCGACCGGCACGGCTACAAGCGCGTGGCCCTGGTGGCCCTGCTCGCTCTCGGTTTCAGCCAGATCGTGGCTTCGGTCGCGCAGAACCCCTGGCACGTTCTGGTCTCGCGCATTCTTTCGGGGTTGTTTGGCGGCGTCGGTCCGCTCGGGCTCGCGATGGCTTCGGGCGGAGCGCGCGCGGGCGGGGGCGTGTCCAGGGCGATCGGGAAGATTCAGGCCGCGCAGATCCTCGCCGCGGGGTTTGGCCCTCTGCTCGGCGGCGTCTTTGCCGCTGCGCTTGGAATCCGGATGGCTTTCTGGGGCGCGGCCTTCTCATGTTTCGCCGCGGCCCTGATCGTGGGCTGGCTCTACGAGGACGAGCCGCGCGCGGCGCCGGGCGGCATCGAGACACGTCCGGCGATCACCGTCCCTCTGCCCGCGGCCTTCTTCGTGGGTCTTGTCGGCACGGTCTTCTTCGTCAACTTCGCGTCCCGTTCCTTCACGCCGATCCTCCCCGCGCAGCTCGAAGCGCTGGGGCTCGATCGAAGGGGGCTCGCCCTCTCCACCGGAATCCTCATCAGCGTCTATTCGATTGCTGCCGCGGCATCGTCCTTCGCCTTCGGTCGCCTCGCCGCGAGGTTCGATCCGGTTCGGCTCCTCGGCGTCTCCCTGCTGCTCTCCCTCGGGACCGCCCTTGCGATGGGTTACGCGCCGACCTTCCCGATCTTCCTCGCGATCGCCGCGGGTTTCGGCCTCGCCTCCGGAGGTTCGCTCACTCTCGGCTACAGCCTCGGTTCGAAGCGATACGGGGAGGCCGCGCGGGGCGCCTTCTTCGGAAAACTCTCGGGCGCCGCCCTTATCGGCGGTGCGGTGGCTCCGGCGATCGCGGCGTTTGTCGCGCGCTCCGCGCTCGTGAACGTCTATTGGATGAACGCGCTCATCTACGCGGCCCTGATCGCGGTGACGCTTCTCGCTCTTCGGGAGAGGAAGTAGAGCGTCACGGGATTTCGCGGCTGGAAACGGGGTTTCGCGCTAGGCCCCCGCTTTCGCCGGGGTGACGTGGGTGTCCAACTTGCTTGGTCATAAATCCGACTAGCGTCTCGGTGCTCCTGCGAGCGACGTGCGGTCGCGGCCGGTTTCTTTGGACGCGTAGAGCGCTTCGTCGGCCGAGTGGATGAGCGATTCGGGGGTGGCGTAACCGAGGTCTGTGGCCGACACGCCGCAGCTCGCGGTGACGCGGATCTGCTGATCGGAGATCTTGATCACGCGGTTCGCAAGCGCCTTGCGCAGGCGCTCGGCCATGCGGAATGCGGCGGGGCCGTCGGTGTCGGGGAGGATGACCGCAAATTCCTCGCCCCCGTAGCGCGCGGCCTCGTCGCCGCCCCGCACCTGGAGACGGATTTCCGTGGCCGCCGCCTGCAGGGCGAGGTCGCCGACCGCGTGGCCGTAGGTGTCGTTGAGCTTCTTGAAGTGATCGAGGTCGAGCATGAGGAGCGAGAGGGGCTGGCCGTTGCGCGCGGCCTGGGACACCGCGCGTGCGAGCGCCTCGTCGAAGGCTCTTCGGTTGAGGAGGTTGGTGAGGCCGTCGTGCATCGCGAGGAGCTTGTTGGTTTCGAGCAACTCGATCAGGTCGATGGCGGCCGCGGCCTGGTTCGCGATCAACGAGACCACGCGCGCGACGCTCGCATCGAAGGCCTGCCCGTCGCCGATGGCCACCAGCGCGCCTTTGAGGCGGCTGCGAAAGACGAGAGGATGAACGAGGAGCGACTCGCCCGGCATGCCGCCGCCGGGGCGGAAAAGCGGGAGGCCGCGATCCCGGGGCGTGCTGATGCGCAAGGGCTCCGGGGTCCCGCTGCTCAGATACCACGCCATCCAGGTGCGGTCGGTGCGCTTTGTTCCGGCGCCCATCCATTCCTCGAACTGCTCGGACATGCCGGGCAGGCCTTCGATGATCTCCCCGCTCAGGCGGACGAGGCCCACGCCGATCGCGCGAGGCGCCATCTCTCTCACCGCACCGGCCACGAACTTGTGAATCTCCGTCACCTCCGTGATGAGGGCGAGGCTCTGCGAGGCGTCGGCCGCCGCTTCGAACTCCACCTCGCGCTCCGCGTGGGCCAGCGTCTCCCGCTCGTTCTCGACCACCTGGGAAATGAGATGCGCGAGCCGTTTGAGCGTCGGCTCCGCGTTCGAGAGAGCCTGGCTCTCTTCGTGGTCGACCACGAGCACGCCGGCGATGACCCCGCGCACCAGCACCGGCAAAGCGAGGAGCGTCCCGATCCTCACCGGGGTCTTGTAGTAGGGCAAGGACCACAACAAGGTCCGAAAATCCGTCGCGTAGAAGGCTTGCCGGCGATCGAGAACGAAACCCACAGGGTCCGAGTCGAGGGGCAGAACCGCCTCATCCCAGATGTCATCCGGTCCGTCCTTGGCCCGGAGGAATGCGCCCCCTCGACTGCGATCGATGTCGAAGAAGATCGCGGCATGAGCCTCGTTCATGCCGCGGGCGAGTTCGAGAAAGGGCGCCAGGGCAATCGGCGATCAACCCGTCCAGCTCGGCCGCCGGCATCCGCCAGTTGAGCGGGATCAGGATCGCGCCCAGCTTCGCGCAGCCGAACAAGAGCTCGAAGAAAGCGACACGCTGCCGAC
>JANNJB010000874.1:0-3607 GCA_031405615.1 Vicinamibacteria bacterium
CTGAAGGACAAGCGCTTCGGCAAAGCGGGCGAACGCGTGGTGATCGAAGAGTTCATCCCCGGCGAAGAGGTTTCGTTCCTCGTGTTGTGCGACGGTTCCCGCGCGGTCCCTCTCGCGAGCGTGCAGGACCACAAGCGTCTCTTAGACGGCGACAAGGGTCCCAACACCGGCGGCATGGGCGCCATCTCGCCCGCCCTCAATCTCAAGCTCGAACTCCACAAGGAGATCATGAGCACGATCATCATCCCCACGATCGCCGGCCTTTCCAAAGAGGGTCGGTCGTTCTCGGGCGTGCTCTACGCGGGTCTCATGATCGGGACCGACGGCAAGCCGCGGGTCCTGGAATTCAACGCGCGTTTCGGCGACCCCGAGTGTCAGGTGATTCTCGCCCGGCTCAAGAGCGACCTCGCATCGCTCCTCGTCGCGGTGGCCGACGGCGCGCTCGCAGATGTGAAAGTCGAGTGGGCCAAGGAGCCCGCGGTCTGCGTGGTGATCGCGAGCGAGGGTTATCCCGACACCGTGGTCAAGGGCCGAGAGGTTCGCCGGATCCCGGACTCCGAAGAGGGACTGCAGATCCTCCACGGCGCCACCACGCTCGACGGGCAGAAACTCGTGACCAACGGTGGCCGCGTGTTCGCAGTGACCGCGGTGGGCGCCTCGCTGCCTCAGGCGCTCAATCGTGCCTACGAAGCCGTGGCCGAGATCGATTTCGATGGCGCGCAGTTCCGCCGCGACATCGGCGCGAGTGCGCTCAAGCGCCTCGGCGTTGCTTAATCAGCTGGTAGTTGGGAACGGTTCGTTCAGCGGCGTTGATCGCGGGGTTTCGCGAAAGCTAACGGAGCGCGCGCGCTAGGCACCGGCTTTCGCCGGTGTGACGCGAGTGACCAATTACCTTGGTAGTTGGAGGGATTCGGGATTCGCGGTCGGAGTTCCTATCGGCTGTTTTCCCTGGTCACCGCCGCGAAACCTGTTGATTCAGGTTTCACAGCTCGCACAACGATCCGCCGATTGTTCACTCACGTCACCCCGGCGAAAGCCGGGGCCTAGCGCGAACTCCCGTTTCCCGCCGCGAAGTGGGATGTCCTAAGAACAAACTTGGTAGTTGGGAACGGTTCGTTCAGCGGCGTTGATCGCGGGGTTTCGCGGAAGCTAACGGAGCGCGCGCGCTAGGCACCGGCTTTCGCCGGTGTGACGTGAGTGACCAATTACCTTGGTAGGTGGAGGGTTCGCGGTGGAGTCCCTATCCGCTGTTTTTCCTCGGTCCGTCAGCTAGCTCATCACCTGAACCGCAGCATCTCGGCGATGTCGCCTTGCGGCGGCTTGCCGTCGCGCCGGACCAGGGGCTGACCGTCGAGATCGACGATGCCGGTCAACAGCACGAGATCCAGCACGCGTCCGCGGAGGATCGACGCCCCGGGGTCCACGATCAGCGCCTTCGAGCCGGAGTTGTACGACACACGCATCGATTCGAAGCCGGGGTCGCCGGGCATCGCCGGGCCCTCGTAGCGAAGGCCGACGCGTCCCTTGAAGCTCTCCTCGTCCATGTCGTTGTTGAACTGGACGATGATCCGACCGGAAAAGTCGAAGTCGCTCTCTCCATCGAGGGGCAGCGAGAAAACGATGACGGGCGGAATCTTGGGCCGCTCCGGCGGAGCCGGAGGCGGCGCGGCGTCCGCCTTGGCCGTCGGCGGCTGGGTGAGCGTCACCTGCATGGCATCGAGGATCACCACACCGTTTCGGGTGGTCGGTCGGCCGATGACCTCCACCCACCTGCTGGTGTCGCGCCTTATGGCGGGATCGAGCTCGAAACCATCGCCCTTCGGCTTGCGGTTCGTCACCCAAACCGCGAAGAGGGAATCCTTGATCACCCAATCGTTGACCGTGCGCATCGAGCGGGCGGGAAGGTCGGCGAACAGATTGCGGCCGCGGAACTTGCCCACGACGCGCACGAGTTGGCCGTCCATCTTTCCCGCGCGGGCCACCAACTGTTCCAGTGAGAGGATGGCGCCCTTGTCCTTGCCGACCTTCTCGGGCGGGCCCGCCCAGGACCAGAACTGAATGACGCCGGCGCTGTTGATCGCCTGGCCGCTTTGACCGCTCTGACCCTGGGTGGACGTGAATAGGCCGGTCACCTCGATCCGCTGACCGCTGAGGCTCATGAGCTGCTCGGTGTTCATGTTGGACCGGATCGGCACCAGGGTCACCCGCGCGCCCGCGTCTTCCATCTCGAACGCCGTTCCCTGGATGCCTTGCGGGGTGACCCGCCCCTTCACCCGGATCCCGCGGCCGTTGTACGACTCCGCGCTGAAAGCGAGATCGTTCAGGCTCACGTCGCGGATGGGGCCGTAGATGTTCTCGAGGTACTCCGGATCGAATTGCTGAGGCACCTGGGCCGGGGCGGCGGGCGATATCGCCAGCAGGAACAGGACGGGCAGGAATCGGAGTTTCATGACGTCGGTCGCAGTATAGGAACGGGAAAGCTTCTTGAGCAAAATGCGTTGCGGCCCGCGCGTTTCGGCGTAGGCTCATCCAAACAACCATCAGGAGAATCCCATGGCGGAAACTGCCCCCGAGACGAATACCTTCAAGCCCTACATTCCCGACGAGGCGGTGGTTCCGGAGTTGACGTGGCGGGCCCTCCTCATAGGCTGTGTGTTCGGGATCATCTTTGGCGCGGTGACGGTTTATGTCGGCTTGCGCGCCGGTCTCACCGTCGGCGCATCGATCCCCATCGCGGTTCTGTCGATCTCGGTCCTGCGCGCGCTCGGGCGCCCGACGATCCTCGAGAACAACATCGTCCAGACCACGGGCTCCGCGGGCGAGTCGGTGGCGGGCGGCGTGATCTTCACTTTGCCGGCGCTCATCTTCCTCGGTTTCGGTCTCGAGTACTCCCGCATCCTGGTGCTGGCGCTGATCGGCGGGTTTATCGGCGTGCTGTTCATGATTCCGCTCCGCCGACAGCTGATCGTCAAGGAACACGGGAACCTGCTCTATCCCGAGGGTGCTGCCTGCGCCGATGTTCTGATCGCGGGTGAAAAGGGCGGATCCTTCGCGAGCCGCGTGTTCTATGGCCTCGGCCTCGGCGGTCTCTACACCTTCCTGCAGAACAGCAACGCCCTCGCTCTGTTCCCGGAATCGCCTTCCTACTCTCCGAGATGGCTGCCCGGCGCCACCATCAGCGCCGCGACCACCGCCGAGTACCTTGGGGTCGGCTACATCATCGGACCGAAGATCGCGGGCGTCATCTTCGCGGGCGGCCTGTTCTCGTGGTTCGTCATGATGCCGACGATCAAGTTCTTCGGGACCCTGGTGGCCACACCCATCTATCCGGCGGTCATCCCGATCGCGGACATGACCTCGTCGCAGTTGTGGAACTTCTACATCCGCTACATCGGCGCGGGCGCGGTCGCGGCCGCCGGTCTTTTGACTCTGATGCGCACGATGCCCACGATCCTCTCCGCCCTCAAGTCGAGCGTGGCGGAGCTCAAGAAGTCCCGCGGGCAGGGCAGTGCGGAGGTGGTTGCAGTGGGACGTACCTCGCAGGATCTTCCGATCACCGTGGTCATGGGCGGTTCTTTGGTGATCATCGTGGCGATGTGGGCGATGC
>JANNJB010000875.1:0-3579 GCA_031405615.1 Vicinamibacteria bacterium
CGTGCCCCGAGGGCAGGCTTCGCGCTCGTTTCGTACTCGTCCTCGGCCGTGGCGCAACGAAGGCAGTACTCCTCGTTTGTGCCTCACCAAGCGTTAACGTCCACGTCCACGTCCACGTTCACGTTCACGTTAGGAGCAGCGCCGACCGTTCACGTTGGGCCCAGGGCTTCGGGTCGTTGACGTTCACGAGAGTTATCGACGACTCTTCGCGGACGGTAACGGGCTGTCGCGCTAGGCCCCCGCTTTCGCGGGGGTGACGAGAGGTCCAATCGGCGGATAGCTAGAAGGCTTCGAGCATCGCGGCTACCAGACTCCGCGCGAACGCGATGGCCAGACGATCGACGCCCTGGTCTTCGCGGTCGAAGAACGAGGCGGCGTCGGAGCCAAGGTCGTACTCGTCCCGGAAGGTGAACGCGTCGTTCTGCCAGATGGGCTGCGGCTCGCCAGGTTTGTAGTACTTCACCTTTGCGGTGAGGGTGATCGCGTAGCGGCTGGCGGTGGTGGACCCCTTCTCCCCCGAGAAGCCGACCGGGGCCACCTGGTAGGTGACAATCTCGCCTTCGACGATGGCATCGACGCCTTCGATCGTCTGGACGATGTCGACCTTGCCACGCTTCAGAAGTTCTTCAATGACTTTCTGCGTGATCTTCTGGTCGAGATTCGATCGGCCGGTGGGATCCTTGAAGAGTGGGACGCCGATCTTCTTGATCGATGGATCGAAGCCGCCCCCACGGCCGACGAGACCGTAGCCGCAGGAAGGCAGAACCGCGGCAAAGGCGAGACAGAGGGCAAGGCGTTTCATTTCACCACCAGATTGATCAGCCGGCTGGGAACGATCACGGCTTTCACAATAGTCTTCCCGTCCACGTGGGTCTTAACGCTCGAATCGTCGAGGGCGATCTGGCGATGAACATCTTCCGACGCGCCGGCCGGCACCTTGACGCGGGCGCGCAGTTTTCCGTTCACCTGCACCGCCACTTCGACGGAGCTTTCACGCAGCGCAGCCTCGTCCACGGCTGGCCAGGGCTCATCGACAAGGCTCTTCGGGTGGCCGAGGTCGTTCCACATCTGTTCGCAGGCGTGCGGAGCAAACGGGCTCAGCAGCAGAACAAGGGCGTCGAGTGCTTCGGTGAGAGCGGCCGCATCCGAGTCCCCCGAAAGCGACTCCTCCAGCCGATACATCTCGTTCGTCAGCTCCATCAATGCGGCCACGGCGGTGTTGAGGTGGATCCGCTCGTCGATGTCACCGGTGACGCGCTGAATCGTCTGGTGCACCTTTCGTCGTAACGCGGCGCCATTCGCAGAGACCGAGCCGAAGTCACGCTTCCCCGCAATCCCCGCTCCGGCATGCTTCTGGACGAGCCTCCACACGCGCAGCAGGAAACGATGCGGTCCTTCGATGCCCGTCTCGCTCCACTCCATCGAAAGCTCGGGCGGGGCCGCGAAGAGGATGTAGAGACGCAACGTGTCGGCGCCGTAGCGCTTGATGACATCGTCGGGGGCGATGGTGTTGCCCTTCGACTTGGACATCACTTCCCCATCCTTGTGGACCATGCCCTGCGGGAAGAGGCGAGTCACCGGCTCCACCCAGTCGATGAGGCCGAGATCCTTCATCACTTTCGTCCAGAAGCGCGAATACACGAGGTGGAGAATGGCGTGCTCGATGCCGCCGACATAGAGGTCGATCGGGAACCAGTGTTTCACCGCCGCTTTGTCGAACGGGGCGTCCGCGGTCTTCGCGGAGCAGTAGCGATAGAAATACCACGACGAGTCCACGAACGTGTCCATGGTGTCGGTCTCGCGGCGCGCGGGGCCGCCGCACTTCGGACAGGTGGCCTTGACGAAGGATTCGACCTTCTCGAGGGGATTGCCTCCCTCGCCCGTGAAGGGCGCATCCGCCGGCAGGACGATGGGCAGGTCGGATTCATTGACACCGACCACACCATCCTTCGGGCAATAGACGACCGGGATCGGCGTGCCCCAATAACGCTGCCGTGAGATCAGCCAGTCCTTCAGGCGGTACGCGGTCTTCGCGTTCCCGAAATGCCTCGCTTCCGCATAGGCGATCATTTTCACGATCGCCTCCTCGCCCGGCAGGCCGTTGAAGGCGTCGCTGCCGCTGACCACGCCCGGACCGGTGTACGCCTCTTTCATCGTCGCGCCGTCGAGGGTCTCGCCCGCAGGCTGGACCACGGCGTGAATTCTCAGGCCGTACTTGCGCGCGAACTCGAAGTCGCGTTCGTCGTGCGCGGGAACCGCCATGATCGCGCCCGTCCCGTAGCCCATCAGAACGAAGTTGCCGATCCAGATCGGTATCCGCTCGCCCGAGAAGGGGTTCGTCGCATACCGGCCGGTGAAGAGACCTTCCTTCTCCACCTGTCCCGCGAGGCGCGCACGGCGGTCCTGACCGCGCAGCCGCGCCAGCGTCTCGAGCGCCGTCTTGTCCGAGACTGCCATCAGCGAATCGACGAGGGGATGTTCAGGGGCCAGGACGCAGAACGTCGCGCCGTAGATCGTGTCGATGCGCGTGGTGAAAACGCGAACCGAACCCCCGCCTTCGATGGGGAACGACACCTCAGCGCCTTGTGATCGGCCCACCCAGTTCTTCTGCTGCTGCAGCACCCGGTCCGGCCAGGCGGGAAGGTCCGCCATGTCGTCGAGCAGAGCGTCTTGATAGTCCGTGATGCGCAGGAACCACTGTTCCATGTCGCGGATCACCACCGTGCTCTTGCAGCGCCAGCACAGGCCGCCTTCGGCCTGCTCGTTCGCGAGCACGGTCAGGCACGACGGACACCAGTTCACCGGCGAGTTCGCGCGGTAGGCGATGCCCCGCTCCAGCATCTTCAGGAAGAACCACTGGTTCCAGCGGTAGTACGAGGCGTCGCAGGTCGCGACTTCGCGAGTCCAGTCGTAGCTGAAACCGAGTCGCTGGAGTTGCGCCTTCATGCTCGCGATGTTCGCTCGCGTCCAGGTCTCAGGATGGGTGCCGCGCTTGATCGCGGCGTTCTCGGCGGGCAGTCCGAGGGCGTCCCAGCCGATTGGATGCAGCACGTTGAATCCGCGCATCCGCTTGAACCGGGTGATGACGTCGGTAATGCAGTAGTTCCGGACGTGTCCCACGTGAATGTCGCCCGAGGGATAGGGCAACATCTCGAGACAGTAGAACTTGGGCCGGCTCGGGTCTTCCGAGACCTCGAACGTGCCCTCTTCGCTCCAGCGGGCCTGGAAGCGGCGCTCGATCTCGTCGAACTCGTACGGCTTGATCTCGTTAACCAATGGATTCCTCAGGAGTTCTCGTGGGCAGACGCCCGCAATCAAGGGCGCGAACGCGGAGTTTATAGGCCTTACCCTGTAGAATCCCCGGCTCCGACACCCGGATTTCGACACGGAGATCGCCACGAGCGAGACCGGGGGTCCCACGAATCAAGGAAACGTCACCGCCATGAAGCCCGACATCCATCCCAAGTACGTCGAAACGCCCGTCCATTGCGCCTGCGGCGCCAACTGGAAGACCCGCTCGACCAAAGCCGAGATCCGCGTCGAAATCTGCTCGACCTGCCATCCCTTCTTCACCGGCAA
>JANNJB010000876.1:0-1858 GCA_031405615.1 Vicinamibacteria bacterium
GTCCGTGGACCGACTCGCGATGACGTCGCGGGGTTTCTCTCACGCGTCACGGAGCGCGAAGCCTGCCCTCGGGGCACGAAGTCCGTGAACCGACTCGCAATGACGCAAGGAAAAGGGTGCTTGGCGCGGAGTGCGGGCACCGTCACGATGGAGCCGCCTACCTCGTCTTGAGGAGTACGAGCCCCGGGGCCTCTTCTTCTTCGATGTAGGCACCCACATCGCGCAGGAGCGAGAGGGCCGCGGTGAGGCGATCCGAGGGAACGAGGGCGAGTTCGAACTCGGCCTTTGCGGCGATCGCGGCGGCGAGTGCCGTGATGCCGGTAACCTCATCGCAGGTGGCGCCCGAGTCCCAGTAGCCGAGCGCCTTCTTGATGATGCGTCGGGCCAGAGGAAGCGGCGCGGTGGTGCGACCGACCACTTCGAGGAACGTAGCCCCTCCGCGTTCGCCTTCCACATCGACTTGCAGGAACGCGCCGATGTCGACGCCCGTGGTGATCCTTCGTTCGATCCTGGGCTCGATGCGCCGTGCCTCCCATAGCGCTTCGCGCAACTCGGCTTCGATGAGGTCGATGTGCTCCGCCTTCGGTCTCACGCCGCCCAGTTCGACATGGATCGCGCGCAGTTCGCCGCGTTCTTTCCAGTTCACCGCTCGGCCGGTCGGGCGTTCCTTGCGCGACGCCGTGAGGGACACCTTCCCAAGACCCTGGGGTTCGAAGCCCAGTTCACCTGTGCCGACGGTGAGGTCGAGGCCGAACTCGCGGCCGAGGGCGGAGAGGGTTCGGGAGGCATAACCCTGAGCACTCGCCGCGCGGACGTGCGTGAGGCCCTGCAACTGATGGGTGAGACTCCGGCCCGGAGCCAGCCCGAACGAAGCGATGGTGAGATCGGAGATGACTGGCGCCAGCGGATGACCGCCAAGGTCGGCTTCGACGCCGAACGCCGTGGCCACGATCGGACCACCGCCCTCGCTACGGAAACCCAGACGAAAATCGTTGGCGCCTTCGAAGATTCCGGTGCCCCGCGATCCGGTGGCGAGGGAGAGAGTGCGCAAGCGCGCCACCTCGCGGGGCGAGAGGCCGGAGACGCCCATCGACGGGCGGAAGCCCATCACCCGTGCGCTCTTTTCCCAGGCCGCGAGGACCGGCAAGGCGAGGTCGAGGACGATGGCTTCCCTGTCCTGGGCGTCGATCTCCAGCGTCTCTATGACTTCTATGGGCAAAGGATCCTGAATTCGACGGCTATTGCGAGGCTTCCTTCGAGAAGCAGCGGCGGCAGCGCGCCTCGTAAGCGTGTGCGCCGCCCACCACCACGCGGTCGGTCGAGTGGACGAGGCGCTGCGTGCGGTTCGCGGGAGCCCCGCACTGCATGCAGATGGCGAGCATCTTGTCGACATACTCCGCGGTGGCCATGAGCTGCGGCATGGGCTCGAAGGGCCGGCCGAGGTAGTCCTGATCGAGGCCCGCCACGATCACCCGCACGCCCTTGTCGGCAAGAGCCTGCACCACTTCGGAAAGACTGGCGTCGAAAAACTGGCCTTCGTCGATCCCCACCACCTCGGTGTCGGCCTTCAGGCTTCCGAGGATCTCCGCCGCGTGAGTGACGATCTCCGACTTGATGCGCATCTCCGAGTGGGACACGACATGGTCGACCGCGTAGCGATCGTCGATCTTCGGCTTGAAGACCTGGACCTTCTGCTTTGCGATCTCGGCGCGGCGCAGCCGGCGGATCAGCTCTTCGCTTTTCCCGCTGAACATGCTGCCGACGATCACTTCGATCGAGCCGGATTCGGGCCTGTATCGGGGTGGCGCCATGGTTTCGTTGAATCTGCCTGCGGAGAATGCCGAAGGGCTACTTCGCG
>JANNJB010000877.1:0-5156 GCA_031405615.1 Vicinamibacteria bacterium
CCGCTCTCGAGCTTGACTGCGCCCGGTTCGGCCCCGGCCTTGGTGACAAACGCGCCGTCGGCGGTCTTGCGGGCCTGGGCGACACCCACGTTGGCGACGCGGGCCTGGGCGACCTTGGCCTGCAGGAAGGGCTCGATCCGGGGCTGGAAGGCGGCGAGGTCGACTTCGGGCTTGTTGCCGAGGCTTGAACCCTCGAGACCCTTCGCGAACACCTTGAATTCCTCGGGGGTGAGCTTGAACTGCGCGAAGTTTCCGCCCGCGATGAAGCCCATGGCGTACAGGGTCTTCTGATCATCGGTCATCCCGGCGGCGCCCTGGGGAGAGGGCGATGCGGTGGGCGCGGGGGCGGTGGCCGGCTTGTTGCAGGCGACGAGGGTGAGGGCGGAGGCGGCGAGCGCCAGCCCGCGGAGAAGTGCTGAGTTCAAGAGGGGATCCTCAAAGTTTTTGGGAATTGGAGTCAAGCCGCCAAGCATACCGCCTCGATTACGTTTTCTCTATCTTTACCTTGGAAACACGGTTCCTTTCGACGTCGACCACGGTCAGGCGGTGGCCCTCGAACTCGACGGTTTCGCCGCCCTTCGGCACCACGCCGAGCTTCTCCAGGATGAAGCCGCCGACCGTCTCGGCGTCGATGTCGAGCGGGATCGGCACGTCGTGCGATTCCCGCAGCAGGCTGTTCGAGACCGTTCCTTCGACCACGAGCGCGCCGCCCTTGAGCTTCTCGATCGCCTTTTCCTCGCCTTCGTCGTATTCGTCGCGAATCTCCCCTACGATCTCCTCGACGAGGTCCTCGAGGGTCACAAGACCGACGACGCTTCCGTGCTCGTTGATCACGAGCGCCATGTGCGATCGCTTCTTCTGCAATTCCCGCAGCAGGTCCCCCACGTTCTTGCTGTCGGGGACCACGTGCACGGGATGGAGGCGGGCGCGAATGTCGACGGGGACGCGGCGCTCGAGAGCAGCGAGGACGTCCTTCACGTACAGGACGCCGATGGGGTTGTCGAACGTGCCTTCGTAGACGGGAACCCGCGAGAAACCGGCCTCGACGATCCGCTTGACCGCGACGGTCTGCTCGGTGGCCACGTCGAGGGCGAACGATTTCGTCCGCGGGACCATCACGCTGCGCACCGGCGTGTCGCGGAACTTGAAGACGCCTTCGAGCAGGCTCGCGTCGCTCTGTGAAAGGACGCCTTGAACCCGTCCCTCGGCGACGAGGTGCTCGATCTCCTCCGCGGAAACCATGCCCTCGCGCATCGGTCCTTTGAGGCCGAAGAGACGAAGGACGAGCCGCGTCGACTCGGTCATCACGCGGAGGGGAGCCCGACTCATCTTGGCCATCAACGAAATCGGGATCGCAACCGCGGAGGCCACCGGCACCGCGAAACGAAGGGCCAATGCCTTTGGAACGAGTTCGCCGAGGACCATCTCGACGTAGACAATCACGACGGAGACGATCACGCTCGCGGTGACCGCGGCCGGAGCCCACTCCGGCAGCCCCGCGAGTTCGAGCCAGGGCTCGATTTGCCGGCTCGCGAGCCATCCGCCGCAGACCCCGGCGAGGGTTCCGCACACCGTGACTCCGATCTGGACCGTGGCCATAAACCGCTCGGGCTCCTCGCGGAGCAGCTCGGCCAGCTGAGCCCCGCGGCTTCCCTCGTCGGCTCGCTTCCGGAGCGCCGCCTTCCGGGCGGAGATGAGGGCAATCTCAGCGCCGGAGAAGAAACCGTTCCCAAGAAGCAGGAAGAAGATCGCCCCAAGAATCAGGGCCGTGTCGGACATGGGGACGGGAATTCTAACGCCTTCGCGTCACTGTAGGGGCACGCTGCGCGTGCCCCGAAACCCCGACTCGCGAGGGCACGCGCAGCGTGCCCCTACGCGTCGATCGCCATCCCGTAGACCGACTCCTCCGCCTTGGCCCCACCGTCATCGCGAGGGACCCGTTGTTCCGGCTTGGACCGAAGCGATCCTCGGGACCGAGGACTGCTTCGTCGGAACATTCTCGCTTGCCTCCTCGCAGTGACGGAGTACCCCCCACCGTCATCGCGAGAGACCCGTTGTTCCGGCTTGGACCGAAGCGATCCTCGGGACCGAGGACTGCTTGGTCGAGGGCGCGGGCCGCGTGCCCCTACGCGTCGATCGCCATCCCGTAGACCGACTCCGCCGCCTGCATCATGGCCTCGCCCAGCGTCGGGTGCGGGTGGATGGTCTTCGCGATCTCTTCGGTGGTGGTCTCGAGCTGCAGCGCCACACACGCTTCGGAGATGAGGTCGGTGGCGTGCGGGCCGACCATGTGGACGCCTAGAACCTGATCGTATTTCTTCTCGGACACGATCTTGATGAACCCGTGGTCGTGGCCGAGGATGCGGGGCTTCGCGAGATTGCCGAAGTTGAACTTCCCGATCACCACGTCGTAGCCGCGCTTGCGCGCCTCGGCTTCGCTGAGGCCGACGCTTGCCACCTCCGGGTTGCAGTACGTCGCCCCGGGCACCCGGTCGTAGTCGATGGGATCGAAGTGTTTGCCCGCGAGCTTCTCCGCGACGCGGATACCTTCGGCGGAAGCGACGTGCGCGAGCTGGGGGTGCGGCTTGCCGTCGACGGTGATGAGGTCGCCGATCGCGTGAATGCCGGGCTCGTCGGTCTCGTACCGGTTGTTGACGCGAACAAAGCCGCGCTCCATGCGAACCCGCGTGGCTTCAAGACCCAGACCGTCCGAGACCGGCCCTCGGCCGATGGCCACGAGAAGCAGCTCGGCGATGAGCGTCTTCTTCTCGCCCGACGCGAGGGTCACTTCAACCTGGACCCCGCCTTGAATGACGGCCGCCGACTCGGTGCGCGCGCCGGTGAGGAACGTCATGTGCTTCGCGAGATGTTTCTCGGCTTCCTTCGAGATCTCTTCATCTTCGATCGGCAGGATCCTCGGCATCATTTCGATGACCGTGACCGCGGCGCCGAAGCGGCCGAAAATCGATGCGAACTCGACACCCACCGCGCCCGCGCCGATCACGATCAGGCTCTTCGGCATTTCCTTGAGCTCGAGGATCTCGTCGGACGTGATGATCCTCTGCCCGTCGATGGCGATATTGGGAAGGCTCCGCGGCCTGGAACCGGTCGCGAGCATGATGTTCTTCGTGGGAATCCGGGATGCGCCGCCCTCGCCGGTCACGAGCACGCTGTGCGGATTCTCGATGCGGCCCTGCCCCTTCACGAACGTGATCTTGTTCTTCTTGAAGAGATACCCTTCGATCCCCTTCGACAGACGCGTCACGATCCGGCTCTTGCGGGACATCAGCGCGGTGAAGTCGATGCCGACGTTTTCGGCCAGGATGCCGAAGTCCTTGCCGTTCTTGAGGTCCTCATAGAGATCGGCGGTATGCAGCAGCGCTTTGGTGGGTATGCAGCCCCTTTGCAGGCAGGTTCCGCCAGCGCCTTTCGGGTCGCGTTCCACCACCGCCACCTTGAGGCCGAGCTGGGCCGCACGAATGGCTCCAACGTACCCGCCCGGACCGCTTCCAATAACCGTGAGATCGAACTCGTTCGACAAGATGTCCTCCCGCATGCCTCCCGGACACTATCACGGCGATCGGACGGGACTGATAGATTCCCCGGTCCCATGACCACCCCGCTCGACCGCGTCCTCGCCACCTTGAACGCCACGGAGGTCGGGTCGCTCGACCGCATCGCGGAGAAGATGACGCTGGCCGGCCGCGAACTGCGCGCAGAGGGCCACGAAGCGCTGGCCGTCAAAGCCGACGAGGCAGTCCTGGCCCTCGGACGCGCTGATGTCGCCGAATTCAAACGCTTGAGAGCGTTCATACAGTCCAAGGTCGGCCACCTGCGGTAGTCCCCCAGATCTCGTGTGACCCTGGGCACTCGACGCCACGGGTAGTCGCGGTATAGTCCGGCCACTTCGATTGCGGGATCTCGTGCCTGCGGCAATTGTGTGAACACTTCCATAATGAATAGAGGCTTGGCGATTGTGAAAAAGACAACTCTTGGGGCGATGGTAGCTCTCGCAGTTTTTATGGTCGGTTGCGGCGACGGCATCGGTGACGTCACTACCGGGGGCCCGTCCGGGACTCCCACTCCAGCCCCCACAGTCACTCCAGCCCCCACGGCCACTCCCGCGCCGACCGCTACGCCGGCCCCCACTCCGCCGCCCGCCGGCGGAAACTTCACCTGCCAGCTTCCGAAACTCGCCAACTGCGACGCGCAGTGCTGCAGCTCCGGCGGCTCGGTGATCCATCGCAGCCAAATCGACGCCGCGCAGGGCAGCCTCCGGACACGGCGGCCGGACATCTTCTTTTCCAACGGCAACGTGCGCGATCCCCAGCAGTACATGGTCCTCCTGTCGCAGGAGATCCTCAACCTGAGCAGTGGGCGACTCTGCGCCGAACCGCTCGGGCACGATGAGCTTCGGATCAAGGGAGACCAGACGGTCTCGCAGCACGTCGACGTCCTGATCTCCGACGAAACGCCCTGGGTGGGCGGCGCCTACACCTGCCGGCCGGCGTCGTTCTAAGAACCCAGTCGTAGCGCGCACGCCCAAAGGGCGACCCGCCGGGTCGCCCTTCTTGATTTAGGGCGCGGTCGCCCTTAGCGCGCCGGCATGGGGCACGCGACGCCGGTCCCGCCCAGTCCGCAGTAACCGCCGGGGTTCTTGGACAGATACTGCTGGTGATAGTCCTCAGCGTAGTAGAAGGGCGGCGCGTCCACGATCTCCGTCGTGACCCCGCCCTTTCCCGCCGCTAAGAGCGCCTCGGAGTAGGCCGTCTTCGCGGCCTGCGCGAGAGCGCGCTGATCGGCCGAGAAAGTGTAGATGCCCGAACGATACTGAGTTCCGACATCGTTTCCCTGCCGCATGCCCTCGGTCGGGTCGTGCGATTCGAAGAAGACCTTCACGAGCGTCGCGTAGCTCACGGCCTTCGGATCGAAGACCACGAGTACGACTTCGTTGTGACCGGTGCGCCCCGAACAGACCTCGCGATACGTCGGGTTCTTCGTGAAGCCGGCAGCGTACCCGACCGCGGTGGTGAAGACCCCCTTGATCTTCCAGAACTGCTTCTCGGCTCCCCAGAAGCAGCCAAGGCCGAAAACCGCCTGCTCCAGTCCCGCAGGAAAGGGTCCCCGGAGGGCCGCCCCGAGCACATGATGGGCGG
>JANNJB010000878.1:0-11322 GCA_031405615.1 Vicinamibacteria bacterium
GTAGAGCCCCGCGTTGATCCGGTTGGTGGTGATCTCCTCGGGCTTCGGCTTCTCTATGAAGCGCCGGACCCGACCATCTTCGTCGGTCTCGACGAGGCCGTAGGCAGCAGGGTTGTCCACCGGATGAAGGACGATGGTGGCGGCAGCCTTCGTCTCTTCGTGGACGCGAAGGATCGCACGGAGGTCCATGTCGGCCAGGACGTCTCCGTTCATCACGACCACCCGGTCGCCGAGTACGGACTCGGCGTTTTTCACCGCGCCTCCGGTGCCGAGGGGCGTCTCTTCGAGGACGTAGGTGAGCCTCACCCCGTCCATAGCACCGTCGCCGAGGACCGCGCGTATGCGCTCGGGCCGGAAGGCGACGCACAAAACGATGTCCTCGATGCCGGCCTTGCGCAGGAGGTCCAGCTGGAATTTGAGAAAAGGCCGGTCGAGGACTGGAACCACGGGCTTTGGCAGCTCCAGGGTCAGGGGGCGGAGCCGCGTGCCCTCGCCTCCCACCAGGATGATCGCGCTTGTCTTCATGAGGGGACCGCGAACTTATCACCGCAAGCACCTGACCTCTGATACAATCACCCTGTCGACTCGACGCGGGGTAGAGCAGTCCGGTAGCTCGTTGGGCTCATAACCCAAAGGTCGCAGGTTCAAATCCTGCCCCCGCTACCAGTCGGATCTTCTGGGATCAGGCGCTTCGGTTCGGCCGCCGATCCAGTCAAGGGAGCGATCGCGTGGGGTTCGACAGCGTTGTGTTCGCCGACAGCGCGTCTCTCGCCGCCCTCTCCTGCTTCTCGAGGCTCAAGGCTGAACGCGACGCTTCCCGCCGCTGCCTGATATTCGCGTTGGTGGATCCTTCCGGAGCGGACGCCATTTTGAGTCGCGGTCTGGCCGAGGTGCGAGTCCTGAGCGACTTCTCCGGCTCGCCCCAGGCGCTGCGGGAGCGGGTCGCGGTCGAGATCCGCCGGCACGATCCCAGACATGTGGCGGCGCCGCTTGGTCTTCTCGGAGCGCATCCATCAGTCGATTACTTCGCGACGCTGCGCGCGGCCATGAACGTGGACAAGAGTCGGGACCTCCTCTTCTTCGAGGAGCGGCCGAACTGTCTTGTTCCCGAGGCTGTGCCCTTGCGGCTCGCGGCGCTCGGAGTGCGGCTCCCGCCCGCAAGTGAACTTCGCTCCCCGCGACGTTACGGACCCTTCAGGATGAGGCTGGTTCTCGGCCGCGTTCCCCCGATCTTTGGAGGTGTGGGTGACCGATGGCGGCTGTCGCGCTTCCTCAAGCCGGCGTTCCGCGACGCTTCCGACTGGGATCCGCACAAGGCCCTCGGCCCGAAGCTTCAGCCCGTGGTGGAGCCGTGGCGTGAGCGCGACAGCGCTGATCTATTCGAACTCGCGGACGCGCTCGGGCTCGCCGGAGGTCTTGGCTCACCGAAGGTTTTCGAGCGGCGCATGACCCGGCACGCCGCGAGCGGAGGCGGTCGGACGCCGATGGAGCGCTACTGGTTATCTCTGCCGGGCGCGCAGGAACCCGACCCGATCAGCGACGCCTATTGAAGATCAGGCGGCGAAGACTTCGCGGGCGTGGGCCCATCGGTCGGGGTCCTGGAGCCAGAGCGTGTTGAGATAGATCCGCACCGCGGAGGGCGGCTCGGACGAGAGAGCCGCACACGCCTTCTTGAGGTCTTCAAGGCTGATCGGCGTGGTGGAGTCGTCTTTGAGGACGCCATCTTCGTGGGGCAGGCCGAGGGCGTCGAGAAACGCCACGAGCATCGGCTTGCGAGGACCGAGGTGCAGGGCTACCAGAAGGGACGAGGCGAGGACTTCGCCCGGATCGCGCACCGTGGCCACGATCCTCGCCTGGACTTCCGGGGGAAGCCGTCGCGCCGCGATGGCCCGCATCTTGCGCGCGTCCGCCACCACCGCGGTGACACTCGCGCGGATCAGCGGCGTGGGATCCTTGACCATCTCGGCCGCGGCGAGGTTCTTCTCTTCCGGCGAAAGGGTTTTCCACAAGCGGTTCGACGTGGTCTGCCAGAGGTCGTTCGAGGGTGAAGAAGTCGTCATGTACCGCAAGCATATAGTCCGCTGCCATGTCCGGCCCGGTAGCCCTCGATGCCTTCGTGCGCCGCGCGCCGCGACTCTTCGTCCTGACCGGCGCCGGCTGCAGCACCGCCGCGGGGATCCCCGACTATCGCGATGAAACGGGCGCCTGGAAGCACAAACCCCCGGTCCAGTTCCAGGACTTCGTCAGTTCACACGCGACGAGGCAAAGGTACTGGGCACGAAGCCTCGTCGGCTGGGCGCGCGTAGCCGCGGCGAAGCCGGCGTCCGCGCACACCGCCCTTGCCGCCCTCGAGAGGACGGGAGCGGTGGCGGCCCTCGTCACCCAGAACGTCGACGGCCTTCACCAGAAAGCGGGCAGCGAGGCAGTGATCGACCTGCACGGCCGTCTCGACGCCGTGAAGTGCCTCGAATGCGGCGCGACCATGTCGCGCGGGACGATTCAGCGTGAACTCGTGGAGCAGAATCCGCGCTTTGCGAGGATGGACGCGGTGGACGCCCCTGACGGCGACGCGCAGTTAAATGGCCCCTTCGACGATGTGACCGTGCCGATGTGCGCGGCCTGCGGGGGAATGCTGAAACCCGACGTGGTTTTCTTCGGTGAGAATGTGCCGAAGGCGCGCGTCTCAGACTGCTATTCGGCGCTGGCGGAGGCCGACGGTGTGCTGGTGGTCGGCTCGTCGCTCATGGTCTTCTCGGGCTATCGGTTCTGCCTCGCCGCGGCCGAACTCGGAAAGCCCGTGGCCCTCGTGAACCGGGGAAGGACGCGCGCGGACGACCTCGCGCATGTCAAGGTCGAGGGCGATTGCGGCGATGTGCTCCACGAACTCGTCCGCCGGCTCGGCTGACTACGGTCTAGGAGCCCGTGGCGAGAGTCGGCGGGCATTCGAGCGCGCGGCCGCCTGCGGCCACGGCGTCGGCTGCGTCGACTGAGCGCTTCGGCCGGGTTTGATTCAGCAGAGCGAACTACCGCGGAGTGGAGTCCCCGCAGCGGTGACTCTGGGCGGGGCGCGTCCCTTCGCGCAGGAGCAAGGGATTAGCACGATGGCGGCACGGACGAGTTTCATCGGCATTTGTTGTTGAGTGGTTCCCTCATTGCCACCGTGCCTTGTGATCGCCAAGGGTCCGCTGCTTGGGTTACCCACGGGGGCATGGTAAGCGAGGGGGTCGCGCGAGGTGGTATTGCTCACTCGGGGTTTGGCCTGAGGATGGAGCGTGGCCGGCGCTGCGGTGGGTCGCAGGCGGCCGGGGCGTTGAGCGCGAGTCGCACAGTCCGTGATCGAGGTTCGCGCTCAACGAGCCGAGCAAGGAGGCACACGATTCCGAAGTTCCGTAGACGCAGTGCCGACGCGGGAGGCGTGGCCCGAGGCCAGGCTGCGCGCTCCCCGGCGCCGCGCGCCCACCGCAGTGTCCGGCTGCGCGGGCCACAACTACCAAGTTTGTGCTCGCGAGCGGATGCGGTGTTTCACCTGCTGGCGCCGTAGTTTCGCGGGTGAGAACGGAGGTGCGCGCTAGGCCCCGGCTTTCGCCGGGGTGACGTGAGTATCTCCGAGGGGGGTAGGGACTTCGGGCGACCGGACTCTCAGGGCCAGAGCGCGAAACCGCTGAGGATCACCAGGGCGGATAAGATCCGCCTCCTGCCGAAGGGCTCTTTCAAGACGAGCGTGCCGAGGATCGCCGCGAAGAGGACGGACGTTTCCCGGAGCACCGCGACGCGTCCCATCGAGCCGTTCGAGAAGGCCCAGATCGCGATGGCGTAACTGATGAAAGCCACGGTCGCGGCGCCGAGGCGGGACCTCAGGGCCGGGCCCCCGCTCGTGAACGCGGAGCTGCCCCGACGCAGGAGAACGTAGAGCGGCAGAAACGGGGCCGCGCACAGGTTCATCCACATCACGTACTCGAACGTGTTCCCCGCGACCCTCGCCCCCATGCCGTCGACGATGGAGTAGGCCGCGGTGAAAGCGCCGCTCAGGAGGGGGTACCCGATCGAACGTCGCAGCAACGCGCCCGCCCCCGCGGCCGCGAACGCGAGGCTCGCGATTCCGAGGGACGAGATGCAGATGCCGAGCCACTCCCTGGCAACCCGCGTGTCGATGCCCAGAGCCGAGGAGGCGATCGCGGCGAGCAGGGCCGCGGTTCCCCGCGCGATGGGGTAGGCCTGCGACAGATCTCCGTGGCGGTACGACAGGATGACGAAGACGAAGTAGACGTTTTGCAGGATCGTGGTCGCGATGAGGAAGGGCCAGACGGCTGGCTTGGGGAAGGAGAGAAAAGGAAGGGCCACCACGCTCGCGAGACCGCCGAGGCCCATGATCCACGCCATCGACAAGGTTCGGTCCGAATCGTTCTTGACGAAGGCGTTCCACGAGGCATGGAGGAGTGCGGAAAGCAGGATGAGGGCGGTGACCATCGCGAAACCACGTATTCTCCGCGCAAACAGGCTGGTAAAGGAGATTCATGGAAAACAGACGGGGCTTTCTGGGGGCGCTCGCGGCCGCGCCTCTTGTTCACGGCCTGCTCGCGCGGGGTGGGGCGGAAGCCCAGGCCCCGTCGAGTGAAGACGCCGAGGTCTTCGCCCGGCTTCGCGGCGAGTTGCTCTTCCCGCGCGATGTCGCCTACTGCAACACGGGGACACTCGGGTCCAGCCCACGCGAAGTCCTGGACGCGATGGTGGGCGGCCTGCGTAGAACCGAAGCGACCCTCCCGGACTGGCCGTACTTTCAGGCGGATGGCGAGCCGCTCACCGGGTATCAGCCTCTCCTCGCCGTCCGCACTGCCGCCGCCCGCTTCCTCGGGGCGGAACCCGACGAGATCGCGATCACCCAGAACGCCACGATGGGCATGAATATGCTGGGCAACGGCCTCGATTGGCAGGCGGGGGACGAGGTCCTCACGACCGACCAGGAGCACGGCGGTGCGGTGTCCATCTTCCGCCTCATGGCGAAACGCCGGGGGATCGTGGTGAAGGAGCTGCCCCTTGCGGGTGCGGTCTTGGGCGGGCCCGAGGGCATCGCGGCCATGTTCCGGGCCGCGGCCACACCGAGGACGCGCGCGATCATGGCCTCGCACATCACATCGGGGTTCGGGATCCTCATGCCCGTGGTGGAGCTGATTGCCCTCGCCCGCGAGCGAGGAGCCCTTTCCTTCATCGACGGGGCACAGGCGGTGGGTCAGATCCGGGTGAACGTGCGCGAACTCGGGTGCGACGCGTATGTCGCGAGTCCTCACAAGTGGCTGATGGCCCCCAAGGGCACGGGCCTTCTCTACGTGAAGCGGGCCGTTCAGTCGAAGTTCTGGACGACGCTCGCGAGCTACCAGTGGGAGAACCACGAGCAGGGCGCCTTCCGTTTCATGCAATACGGCACGGGCAGCACCGCTCTCATCGACGGACTCACCGCCGCGCTCGCCCTGGCCGAGCGGAACACCATGGATAGGGTGGAGCGATGGGACCTCATGCTGACCAAGCGCCTTCGCGAGGGACTCGCGAAGATCCCGCGCGCCGTGCTTTCTTCGCCCGCGGATCCGCGCCTGGCGTCCGCGATCACCACGTTCCGGGTCGAGGGCGTCCCCGCGCGCGATCTGCAGAACGCACTTTGGGAGAAGAAGATCCGCGTCCGCGCGCAGAGCGATGCCAACGGCGTACGCCTTTCCGCGCATGTCTGCATCGGGCCCGACGACATCGATCGCGTTCTGGGTGTGGTGGCGGGTCTCGCGTCGTCGGCGCGCGCCGCCTGAACCGATCGATCAGTACGTGGTCTTCGTCTCCATCGCGGCCCAGGTCTTCAAGAGATCGGTGCACTCGCGCTTCGAGGCCTGATCCAGCACGACGCCGCTCCGGCCCAGCCTCTTGAGCGTGCGGTTTGCGATCGACAACTCGTTGAAGCCGAGCCGCTTCACGTCCGCGATTCCCGTGCCGAAAACGATCCGGTCGATCTGGGCCCAGTGGATGGCGGAAAAACACATCGGACACGGCTCGGTGGTCGAGTAGATGGTGCAGCCGGTGAGGACATGAGTTCCGAGGAGCCGCGCGGCCCGGCCGATCGCCACCACCTCGGCGTGCTGGGTCGGATCGCCGGTTACGAGCACCCGGTTGTGCGCCACCGCAACGATCGCGCCACCGCGAACGATGCAAGCTCCAAACGGCCCGCCCTGGCCCGCTTTCATGCCGCGGGACGCCTCGCGGAGGGCCATGTGCATGAACGCCTCGTCCCGAGAGGTCTGCGAGGCGGGGGATTTGGAGCGAGCCATTGTCGAGGAGCTTACCGTCTTGTCACTGCGCGCGGCCAGGTTGCCCCTCCGTCACTGCGAGGCGGCCATCGAGAGGCTGCCGTCGAAGCAGTCCTCGGTCTCGGAGCGCAGGTCCGAGGCCCCGACCGACCGTAGACTCTGCCGATGCGCCACCGCGCCTTCGCCCTTCGCAGCGCTCGGATCGTGACGCCTACGGGTGAACGCGCGGGCGTCCTGACCGTGAGAAACGGCAAGGTCGATTCGATCACTCCGGATGCGCCGAAGCGGGTTCCTCTGCGGGAGCTCGGTTTCCTCGCCATCGTTCCCGGCGTGGTCGATGCCCATGTTCACGTGAATGAGCCGGGCCGCACGGAGTGGGAGGGATTTGAGACCGCGACCAAGGCGGCCGCGGCGGGCGGCGTCACGACCATCGTCGACATGCCCCTCAACTCGATTCCTGTGACCACGACGGTTCAAGCGCTCGATATCAAGCGCGCCGCGGCCCGGGGAAAGGTTCACGTCGACTGCGCGTTCTGGGGCGGTGTGGTCCCGGGCAATGCTCCCGACCTCGCCGCACTCATCGCCCGCGGCGCGCGGGGGGCGAAAGCGTTCCTCGTGGACTCCGGGATCCCCGAGTTCCCGGCCTCGGATCCGGCCACGCTCCGCACGGCGATGGTCGCGCTCAAGGCCGTCGGAGCGCCGCTGCTGGCTCATGCCGAACTGATGGGCGCGTGCTGCGCGGCGCCCTCGGTCGCCGCCGAGTATCGCGACTATCTCGCTTCCCGCCCGCGCGCCTGGGAGAACGACGCTATCCGTCTGCTCGTGGCGCTTTGTCGCGAAACGGGTTGCCGGACCCACATCGTTCACCTCTCATCGTCGGAGGCGATCGAGATCGTGGCCGCCGCGAAAGCGGAGGGTCTGCCCTTTTCGGCCGAGACGTGCCCGCACTATCTGACCTTCGCCGCCGAATCGATCCCCGCGAAAAGCCCGGCCTACAAGTGCGCGCCGCCGATCCGGGAGCGCGACAACCGCGAGAAACTCTGGCGCGGTCTGCGCGACGGCGTCATCGACATGGTGGTTTCCGACCACTCGCCGAGCACCCCAAGCCTCAAGACGAAAGCCGGGGGCGACTTCATGGCCGCCTGGGGAGGCATCGCCTCGCTCCAGTTCTCCTTGAGTGCTATCTGGACCGCGGCCGCGGTGCGGAGTTTCGAACTTTCCGAGGTGGTGCGGTGGATGTGCGAGAAGCCGGCTGAGCTTGCCGGCCTCTCGACCCGCAAAGGCCGGCTCGTGCCCGGGATGGACGCGGATTTCTCCATTTTCGACCCCGGCGAGACCTTCAAGGTGCGGGCCGAGGGGGTTTTCCACCGGCATCCCCTGACCCCATACCTCGGGATGGAACTCACGGGCGCCGTCCTCGAAACCTTCGTCCAGGGTCACAAGGTGTACGATCACGGATCTTTTCCCCCTCCCCACGGAGAACTCCTGTGAGCGATGACTTCTCGAGCCTCGTCGATCTCGCCTCGGCCCGTCTGGGAGGCAAGGTCCTTTTCGCGAACGACGAATTCTTCGCGTCGCGCCACAACCTGCTGAAACGCGAAGACGCGATCTTCATCGCGGACAAGTTCACTCCCAACGGAAAGTGGATGGATGGCTGGGAAACCCGCCGCAAACGCGGGCCCGGGCACGACTGGTGCGTGATCGAACTGGGCCGGCGCGGGGTGGTGCGCGGCGTGGACATCGACACCTCGTTCTTCACCGGGAACTTCCCGGAGAAGGCGTCGATCGAAGCCTGTGACGTTTCGGTGAAGGTCACGCCGAAGACCGTCGACAAGCTGCCCTGGAGTTCGATCCTGAGCCCCACCCTCCTCGCTGGGAACTCCCACAACCGGTTTGCCGTGCCCATCAACCGCGCGGTAACCCACCTTCGCCTCCACATTTATCCAGATGGGGGCGTCGCGCGCCTCCGCGTGTTCGGCGACGTGGTCGTGGATTGGAAGATGAAGAAGGGTGTGGTCGATCTGGCGGCCATGGAGAACGGCGGCCGCGCGCTCCTTGCGAGCGACGAACATTTTGGCCTCAAGAACAACCTTCTGCTGCCCGGACGCGCGCCGAACATGGGCGAGGGTTGGGAATCGCGGCGGCGCCGGGGTCCGGGGCACGACTGGGTGATCGTCCGCCTGGGGGCTCCCGGGCACGTCGAGAAGGTCGAGATCGACACCAACCACTTCAAGGGCAACTATCCCGACAGCGCCGTCCTCGAAGGGGCTTTCGCCCCGAACGCGGCCATCGATGACTTCGCGAACCACCGCGTGCCCTTCACCCCGCTTCTTCCGGCCCAGAAGCTCCGTCCGCACCGACGGCATCTCATCGGGAAGGGACTCGCCAAGCACGACGCGGTCACGCACGTGCGTCTCAAGATCTTCCCCGATGGCGGCGTCTCGCGTTTGCGGATCTATGGCCGGCCTCGACTGGCTTAACCGCGCGGAGTTCGACGACGCAACGGCTGCCCTTCTCCGCTGTTGCGGCGCGGCTCGCTGGGCCCGCGCAGTGACCTCGGCGCGACCGTTCCACTCGGGTGAGGCCCTTCATCGCGTGGCGGAGAGGGAGTGGGAGAGTGCGTCGCGCGAGGAGATTCTCGAGGCCTTCTCGCACCATCCCCGGATCGGCGACCGTGCGTCGCTTCGGGACCGGTTTCCCTCGACCCACGCATGGTCGGCCTCCGAACAGGCCGGGGCCGCGGTCGCGGAGGAGAAGGTGCTCGACGATCTGGCGCAGGAGAACCGCGACTACGAAGCCCGATTCGGCCACATCTTCGTCGTCTGCGCCTCCGGCAAGACCGCCGCGGAAATGCTGGCGCTCCTGCGTGCCCGTGTGGGCAACGATCCCGAAATCGAACTTAAGATCGCGGCCTTGGAGCAAATGAAGATCACCCGGCTCAGGCTCGAGAAACTCCTGCGCGAACACGACGCGGCGGCGAGCGCATGAAATCGGCGATCACCACGCACGTCCTCGATACCTCGATCGGCCGGCCGGCGAAAAACGTTCCGGCGCGCCTCTTTCGGGTCACCGAGACTGGTTCTTTCCTGCTCGGCGAGTCCGCGACGAACGTCGACGGCCGAATCGCGGATCTGCTCGACGTCCCCCTTGAAACCGGCCGGTACCGGATCACCTTCGACACCGCTGCCTACTTTGCGGAGCGGGGCGTTCCCTGCTTCTATCCCGAGGTTTCGATCCTCTTCGAGGTCACCGACGCCTCCCAGCATCACCATGTGCCGCTTCTGCTGAGCCCGTTTGGCTATAGCACCTACCGCGGGAGTTAGCGATGGAGTGGTCCGAATGGGTGGGCGTGATCACGCGCTGGGCCCACATTTTCGCGGGGATCCTCTGGATCGGTCAGACCTGGTACTTCACCTGGCTCGATCTGCAGTTCGAGGACGCCGAGGCGAATCCAGGCGGCAAGGTCTGGATGGTCCACAGCGGCGGCTTCTACATGGTCGACAAGATCAAGGTCCCTTCGCCCATGCCGAAGACGCTGCATTGGTTCCGCTGGGAGGCCATGATGACCGCGATCACCGGCGTGGTCCTTCTCTATCTCGTCTACTTCTCCGGCGGACTGATGATCGACGCGGCGGGAAATGAGATCCCGCTCGGCTCGGGCCTCGCCCTCGCGATCGGGGTGATGGTGGTGGGGTGGCTCGTCTACGACCTGCTCTGGATCTCGCCTCTTGAAAAATCGCCCGTGCCCGGAGCGGCGATCTGCTATGCCCTGATGGTAGGCCTCACTTGGTTTCTGACTCAGCGGATCGCGGGCCGGGCCGCATTCCTGCTGGTGGCCGCGGTTCTCGGGACGATCATGGTCAACAACGTCTGGATGAGGATCATCCCCGCCCAGCGCAAGATGATCGCGGACCGGATCGCCGGTCGTGAGCCCGACCCCGCCCTCGCGGCCCGCGCCAAGACTCGGTCGAAGCACAACACGTTCATCATCATGCCGGTGTTGTTCCTGATGATCAGCAACCACTTTCCGACCGCGACCTACGGGGCCGAGAACAACTGGCTGGTGTTCGCGGTGGTGACGCTCCTGTCCTGGGCGGTCGTACCCATCATCCGCCGCCGATAGAAGCACGGCGCGGAGGTGGTTCACCAGCCCGTTTTCTAAGGTTGGGGTGGGCGTGAGATGGAGCGTGGCCCGCACCGCGGTGGGTCGCTGGCGGCCGGGGCGTTGAGCGCGAGTCGCAACAGTCCGTCATCGGGGTTTGCGCTCAACGAGCCGAGCAAGGAGGCACACGATACCGAAGTTTCGTAGACGCAGTGCCGACGCGGGAGGCGTCCCCGGCGCCGCGAGCCCACCGCTGTGCCGGCCGCGCGGGCCACCACTACCAAGCGTGCCGAGGATCGCTTCGTCGCTTCGCTTTCCGACGGGCTTCTCGCGATGACGTCGTGGGGTTTCTCTCACACGTCACGGAGCGCGAAGCCTGCCCTTGGGCACGAAGTCCGTGGACCGACTCGCAATGACGAGTTAAAAGCCCACGGCTGCACGGGCTGGGTAGTGGCTTCGTCGGTGGTCGCTTCGACCGGGTCGCGTTTGGTTTCGGCTCAGCGACCTCGTCTCAGTCGCCCTTGTTTGTGATCCTGCAAAACCGTCAGTTAGGCTGCATGCGACATGGCCCGCGCTCGCGTTGCTTCCTCCTTGCTGCTGTGCCTCGTGGGGGGGGCGCTGGCGCTCATCCTTCTCGGGAAGCACTACGGCGTGGCGGTTCTGGGCGAAGCGGCGCTTGCCGCTTGCGGCGTCGGCGAAGGCTGCGACATCGTTGCGCAAAGCGCGTACTCCGCCTTCGCCGGCCTGCCTCTGGCCGCGTGGGGCCTCTTTTTCTACGGGGCCGTGCTGGCCCTGCTCGCTCCCACGCTCTTCGATTCTGAGAACGCGGCCGCCACACCCGCGCGCGCCGCGGCCTTCAGCCTGGTAGCGTTCTCCGTCGTGCTCGACATCGTTCTCTTCGGCCTTCAGCTCGTGGTCATCAAGGCGTTCTGCAAG
>JANNJB010000879.1:0-4894 GCA_031405615.1 Vicinamibacteria bacterium
ACGGTGGCCCTCGGAAGTTTCTTCGGCTTGCGCATCGGAACGAAGCCGCACTGGCGTTTCTGAGCGAGGGCGGCGCCGAAGATGAAGCCGCGACTTTCGATCCCGATGATCCGCGTGTAGTTGATGCTTCGGGTCAGCTCATCGAGCTGGTCGACGGCGGCCGCGAAGGCCGGACCGTCCGCGAGCAGGGGCGTGATGTCGCGAAAAAGAATGCCGGGCTTGGGGAAGTCCGGAACGTCGTGGACGAAATCCTTGAGATTGAGGGGCATCGTGACGCGGGATCTTATTTCACCTGTCTTGACCGTTTTCGAACCCGGCAACTAACCTCGCACGCGATGGAATGGATGAGGAGGCGTCTTCTTCTGCTGGCCCTGGGGTTCGGCGTGACGATGCCTGGACCCTCTCACGCCTCCGCCCAGAGCGCGCCGCACATCGTGGTCGTCGTCGCGGAGGGAACGGGCTTTCCTTTCGAAGACCCTGGCTTCAACCGATACCCCTCCCTTCGCGCCCTGCGTCTGGGGTCGCGGGCCTTCGATGCCGTCTTCACTTCCGACGCGGCCTGGGCCGGCGTGAATGAGGCCCTGCTCGGCGGCGCTACGGCGCGAGGGACTTCGGGTCTCGTCACCGCGTTGGCAGCGAAGCGATACGTCACGTCGTCGGTCTCGGCCTCGGGATCGCGGAATGGCGGCTTCAATCGCGCGCTCAAGGGGGGAATCCCCGAAACCGCGGCTCGGGTTCTCGAGGCTCTCGACGCCGACGCCGCGCGCCCGGCCTTCGTCTTCGCGACGATGAATCTTCGAAGCGTCCCGGGCGTCGGCCCGGCGCCGACCGTCCTGGTCCCGCCTCTCACCGTTCCCGCCATCGCGCTCTCCGACCGAGCCCCTCTCGACCCCGTTCGTTTCAAGGTGACGCCGCCTCCGCGGGAACTGGCGGACCGGGGCGGGCTCGCCGCGGCGCGTCACGCAGCGTTCATGGCCCTTGACCGCGAGATCGGGGCGATTCAGACCGGCGTCTTGAAGCGCGGGCTTGCCTCGAAGACCGTCATCGTTCTTGTATCGACGGGCCCCGCGCCACGCCCGGAGCGCTCCGCGCCGCCACGCCCGGACCTGCTGTTCGAAGACTGGCTGCGCGGCCTCGTGCTGATCAGGACACCGACAATCGCACAGCCCGGCGTCGCTGCCGCCACCCTGGGCCGGTTCGAGGACGTCGCCGTCACCCTTGCCGCGCTGGGTGGCACGACGGTGGCCCGCAGCGAGGGCCTCGACCTCGGACCGGCGATCCGCGATCCGAAGGTCCTGCTTCGCCAGAGCCTGCTGACCAACGCCGCGCGCCTGGCGCCAAAGGTCGGCCGAAGTGTCCGCTCTCAGCGTTTTCGGTTCACCCAGTGGCCCGACGGCAGCGAGGAACTTTTCGACGAAGTCGCCGATCCCCACGAGTGGAACAATCTCGCCCGGGTCCCGGGAATGCAGGGGCAACGCGCCGATCTTCTCCGCCGCCTCGTCGTACCGCCCCCACCGGGGAAGGCCACGCCCGCCCGTCCCGCCGCGGGTCGGCGGCTGAACGTTCTGATGATCATCGGGGACGATCTCACGGCGCACTACGCTCAGTTCGGCGATGTGAAAACACCGAACCTCGACCGGCTTCGCGCGCGCGGGCGCTTCTACGAGAAGGCCTACGCGCCGGCCCCCTTCTGTACGCCTTCCCGCGCCGCGTTTCTCTCCGGAATGTCCCCCGCGCGTCTGGAACTGCATCGCGAGAACGCCTTTCCGGAGATCTTCACACCTCAGGTTCCCCTGATGCAGGAACAGTTCCGCGCGAACGGCTACTACACCGCGTCGGTCGGCAAGGTCTGGGACTCGCAGCCTGGAGAAAAACGCGGCTGGGATCTGAACGTGTGGCTTCCGGATCTGCCGCCCGGCCAGGTGGAGAAACCCGCGCGGCTCATCGAGAACATGCCGGTCGAGGGAGGGCCAACGGACAACGCGGATGAAGCGGAGGGCGATGGGCGCCGCGCCCGACTCGCGGTCAAGGTTCTCGAAACGAAACGCGATCAACCCCTGTTCCTGGCTCTCGGCCTGGTCCGACCGCACGCGGCGTGGATCGCTCCGCGGAAGTACTTCGACATGTATCCGCTCGAGGCGATCCGCTTCACGAAGGCGCCCGCCAACGACGGCGTCGACATTCCCGGAATCGCGATCAGAAACCGTCCGCAGTCGCTGCCCGGCTTGATGATGGCGGGACGCGAGCCCGCGGGCCTTTCGGATGAAGAGACGATGGCCAGGCGCGGCATCGCGGCCTATCTCGCGTGCGTGAGCTTCATGGACGCGCAACTCGGCCTCGTGCTCGACGCGATGGATCGCCAGGACCTGTGGAAGGACACCATCGTGGTCTTGTTCGGCGACAACGGGCACCACTTCGGCGATCACGGCGGTCTGTGGAGGAAGAACACGTTGTTCGAGGAATCGCTCCGGGTGCCCATGATCATCGCGAGCCCTGGGCAGGTGCAGCCTGGCGTCTCGACGAGCGCCCTCGCCGACCTCATCGACATCTATCCCACACTCGTAGACCTGACGGGAATCGCGAAGCCGGGAACACTCGACGGCGTCTCGCTCGTTCCGACCCTCAAGGACCCCAAGGCTTCAGTCCAGGACGCGCTGATCCAGTACCGCCCCGCCGAACCGCCCCGGCAAGGCTACACGCTGCGCACCACCCGCCACCGCTACACCCTCTGGCCCGACGGCTCAGAAGAACTCTACGACCTCACAGTCGATCCCGCCGGCCGCAACGACCTCGCCAATCAGCCGGCCCACACCGCCACATTGCGAACCCTGCGCGCGCAAATTGAGACCCTGGTTCGGTAGGTTTCGGGGCACGCGCAGCGTGCCCCTACAACGCGTGCCCCGAAGACCCCATGGGCAACCACAAACGGCATTCTCGGCGACGCAATCGCGATGTCGTTCGGCCGTAGGGGCACGCTGCGCGTGCCCCGAAACACGCTGGGCGCCGCGACCGCGTCTTCGCCGGGCAATTCGGAAGGCCGTCGGTACATCGTAAAGTCGTGGGGGCTCGCGCAGCGTGCCCCTACAGGTGGTCGGGGCGGTAGGATTCGAACCTACGACCTCCTGGTCCCGAACCAGGCGCTCTAGCCAGGCTGAGCCACGCCCCGATCGATCTAAAAACGGATGCGGAGTCTACATCAATGGGTGAGATTGTTTCGTTTCAAGCCGTCGTCCGGGGAAGAGTCCAGGGCGTGGGCTTTCGCTATTTCGCACGGCAGCGGGCCGAGGTCCACGGCGTCTTTGGCTTCGTGCGCAACCTGCCGGACGGCTCGGTCGAGGTGCACGCCGAGGGGGCTCCGGGCGCGATGAGCGCCTTCGAGGAGGATCTCCGTCGCGGGCCCTCGTTCGGACGGATTGACGAAGCCTCGGTGATCGCAGTCAAGGCTCGCGGCTTTGAAGCCTTCGAAATACGCTGAGCGCTACTTCCCGGCGAGCAGGCGCGCGATTTTGTCCACATCCGCCTGGGACGTCGTGTCCTTGCCGAGCGGGCTGATCGAAACATAGCCGGCGCGAATCGCGGCCATATCGTCGCCGTCCGCGGCATCCCATTTGTCGAACGGCTCGGCGATCCAATAGAACGACCGGCCTCGCGTGTCCTTGGTGACCGATACGCCTGAGGCGTGACCGCGCATCCCCTGGCGGGTTACTTTCACGCCCTGAATCTCCGATGCGGGGCCGTCGGGCACGTTCAAGTTCAGCAGCACACCCGACGTTGGCGGAGCGCTCAGCAGAACTTCGCACAGGCGACGCGAGTGCTTCGCGGCTTCGGTGAAGTCGAGCGGTTTGTTGCGCGTCACGAGCGAGCACGCTCCCGCGGGTATGCCCCAGAAGGCGGCCTCGCGCGCGCCGCCTACCGTGCCCGAGTAATAGACGTCATCGCCGAGATTCGCGCCGCGATTGATGCCGGAGAGGACCACCGTGGGTTTTTCCGGAAGCAGGTTGGCGAGAGCCAGGATCACGCAGTCGGCGGGCGTGCCGTCGACCGCGTACGTGGTGTCGTCGATCTTCTCGACGGAGAGCGGGCCCTTGATCGTGATCCCCTGGCCACACGCGCTCCGCTCGCGGTCCGGCGCGATGACGATGACGTCCCCTAGATCGGCCACCGCGGCGCGCAGGGCCAGGATGCCGGGGGCACGGTAGCCGTCGTCGTTGGTGATCAGGATCAGCGGGCGGGACATCCGCCCAGCCTATCAAGGCGCTCCGACCCTCGTCGAATCCAGCTATCGGCGGGCGGCGGCGCGCCGCTCGTCATTGCGAGTCGGTCCACGGACTTCGTGCCCCAAGGGCAGGCTTCGCGCTCCGTGACGTGTGAGAGAAACCCCAGATCGTCATCGCGAGCGACCCGGCGGTTTGCGGGGAGCGAAGCGATCCTCGGCAGGCTTGGTAGTGGTTGGACGGGGTTGCTTCGACCCACGGCAAAACGGAGTTGGGCCTCGCAATGACGACCGGTACAACCTGCTTGGTAGTCGTCCAACGCGCATCCTGCGGGAACGAAGCCGCGATTCTGTTCCCCATGAAGGTCCGATCCCCCCCGCCCCACAAATTCGACACGCCTGGGCACGCGCAGCGTGCCCCTACGGTTCCGCAGCTCAGGTTTGGGCGACTCTTCGCGTCCCCCATGAGAGCGGAGGCGGGCTTCCTGGAGCAAAGTCGCTTCGCTCGTTTGTCACTCGGGCCGAAGCGACGGGAGTCTGGGGGGGACGGGGCCGTGGGACCACCAACCTCCGTCCCGAGGATTGCTTCGCCGGTCGCCAACCGACGGCCGGCTCGCAATGACGGAGGTGGAAGCTAGCGGAGGCGGGCTTCCTGAGTGGCTCCGCTACGCGGACCCACTC
>JANNJB010000880.1:0-6211 GCA_031405615.1 Vicinamibacteria bacterium
CCCCGGACCCAACGCAACCATGCAAGCCACACCCCACCCTATCACCACCCGCGTAAAGTCCCCCAGCATGGGGGAGGGCGAGAGCTGAAGGGGAAACGAATCGAGTTTGTCCTCGAGTCCGACCGACTTGAGGGCCAGGAACGCGCGGCGCTTGCGCTCCTCCTCCGGCACGCCGAGCACGCGCAGGACGAAACCGACGTTCTCGAGAATCGTCTTGAGCTTCAGCAGCTTGAAGTCCTGAAAGACCACGCCGAGGGTCCGGCGAAACTCGGGGATCTTGTGTTTGGGCAGGACGGAGACGTTGCGGCCTCCGACGAGAATTTGACCCTCGGTGGGCAGCTCCTCGCGCAGGATCAGGCGGAGCAGCGTGGTCTTCCCCGCGCCCGAAGGGCCGGTGAGAAAACAGAACTCACCCTTGGGCACGTGAAGCGAGACATCGCGCAGCGCCACGCCGTGCGCGTCGTACCGTTTCGTCACTCTGAAGGCCTGTATCATCGAAAATCGTTCTCTTGGGCGCCAGATGCGCGAAGGCGAAGGTTATAGGACGTTCTTCGAGGATTGAATGCGAGCAGCTCTGATCCGAAGCCAAGGCGACCCGGACGTCCTCGAACTGACCGAGGTCGAAACTCCAGAACCCTCGCCTGGCGAGGCTCTGGTGCGGGTCCGGGCCTGCGCCCTCAATCACCTCGACCTGTGGACACGCAGCGGCCGAGCCGGCTACAAACCGCCCCTGCCCCACATCCTGGGGAATGACATCGCGGGCGAAATGGCCTCTCTGCCCGCGGGGGTCGACACATCGGGCCTCTTCGTCGGCCAGCGCGTGATGCTCCAGCCGGGCACGTCGTGCGGACGCTGCGGGATGTGCCTCGCCGGAGACGACTTCCTATGCCGAAAGTATCGAATCCTTGGTCACGGGCGCTGGGGCGGCTACGCTGAATTCGTGGCGGCGTCGCTCGCCAGCCTCATCCCTATCCCCGACTCGATTCCGTTCGAAAACGCGGCGGCGTTTCCCCTCGTCTTCCTCACCGCGTGGAGGATGCTGGTGGTCCGCGCGCAAGTGCGGATGGGCGAGGACGTCCTGGTGTGGGCGGCGGGGAGCGGCGTGGGCATGGCCGCGATCCAGATCGCGAAGCTGATGGGCGCGCGGGTCATCGCCACCGCGGGCGGCGAAAAGAAGCTGGCCCTCGCGCGGAGCCTTGGAGCCGACGACGTGGTCGATCACTACGCCGGCGATGTGGTGGCCGAGGTGAAACGGCTGACTTCGAAGAAGGGCGTCGAGGTCGTGATCGAGCACACCGGCGAAAAGACGTGGGAACGCTCAGTTCAATCGCTCACCCATCGAGGACGCCTCGTGACCTGTGGCGCCACGTCGGGGCCGTCCGGGGCCACGGATCTGCGGTTTCTTTTCGCCAAGCACCTCTCGCTCATGGGTTCGTACATGGGCAGCCGGGCCGACCTCCTGGCCGCCTCGTCCCATTTCTTCGCGGGACGGCTCAAGACCCACGTTCACATCGCACTCCCGCTTGAACGAGCCGCGGAAGCCCACCGCATGATGGAAGCGTCCGAACACTTCGGAAAGATCGTATTGACGGTGTGAGTTTCAACCCGCCCTGGTTCGCGCGCGGCGGCCACACCCAGACCATCCTCGGATACTTCCATCGGCGGAAGCTGCGTTGGACTCTTCCCACTGACGACCTCGTCGTGGAGTCGGAGCCCGGCATCCGTATCCTTTGCCGCGCGACGTGGCAGCCGGGGGATCGATCCCGCTCGCCCGCCTTGATCCTGCTACACGGCATGGGCGGCCGTGATGAATCGACCTACATGCTTTCGACCGGGCTTCACGCCTTCGCCGCAGGGTGGCACGTGGTCCGGATGAACATGCGCGGCGCGGGCGACTCGTTCGAGATCTGTCCCCGTCTCTACAACGCGGGCCTCGAAGTCGACCTCGTCGCGGTGGCTCGAAGCGTCGCGGCGCAGACGCCGCGGGTCGCTCTATTCGGCGCCTCGCTGGGCGGCAATCACGTTCTCCTGGGGGTCGGCCGGTCGAGGGCGGCACTGCCCGCCGAGGTCAAGGCCGCGGTCGCAGTCTCGGCGCCGGTGGATCTTCTTGCGTGCAGTGATGCGCTGCACCGGCCGGGCAATCGCCTGTACGTCTCGCGTTTCGTCGCGGATCTGAATGCGTCTTACACGCGCATCCAGGCACGCAGTCCGGGCATGTACGAAGCCGGGCGCGAAGTGGGGGTGCGCACCGTCCGCGAGTTCGACGAAAGAATCACCGCGCCCTACGCGGGCTTCCTCTCGGCGGAGGACTACTACACCCGATCGAGTTCGGGACCCTGGCTTCACAACATCGACCGGCCCACCCTCATCCTCTCCGCCGAGGACGATCCGATGATCCCCGCCGCGAGTGTTCGACAATTCGCTCTTCCCGAGTCGGGGATGGTCACTCGCGAGATCCTCCCCACCGGCGGGCACGTGGGGTTTTCGGCGAGAACGAGGGCTCCGGGCCGATTCTGGGCGGCCGAGCGGGCTCTCGCGTTTTTAACGGCTCACGGCTAGCGGGAACAGCTCCACCGTCTCTTCTTCGCGAACCGGCACCGCGTATTTTCCGGTGAAGCACGCAGTGCAGTGGCGCGTGCCGTGGGTGTCGCCCACCGAAGAAATCAGACCGCCCTGCGACAGGTACGAAAGCGTGTCCGCGCCCACCTTCTCGCGAATCTGTTCGACGGTCTGCGAGGAGGCGATGAGTTCGCTGCGGCGCGGGGTGTCGATGCCGTAGTGGCAGGGGTGAGTGGTGGGCGGAGAGGAAATCCTCAGGTGCACCTCGGAAGCACCCGCGGAGCGAATGAGGTCGACGATCTTCCGCGATGTGGTTCCGCGTACGATCGAGTCGTCGATGAGAACGACCCGCTTTCCTTCGAGGACTTCGCGAACCGGGTTCAGCTTGATCCGCACCCCGAAGCTTCGTACCTTCTGCTTGGGTTCGATGAACGTGCGCCCGATGTAGTGATTGCGCACGAGCCCCATGACGTAGGGAACGCCGCTCTCTTCGGCATAGCCGAGGGCCGCGCCGATGCCGCTGTCGGGAACCGGAACCACGACGTCGGCGGGAACCGCGGACTCCCGCGCGAGCCTTCGCCCCATCTCGAGCCTCGAGCCGAGAACGCTGCGCCCGAAGACCTTCGAATCCGGCCGGGCGAAGTAGACGTGCTCGAAGATGCAGTGCCTCGGCATGTCCTTGGGAAAGGGGAAGTACGAGCGCAGGCCCTCCTTGTCGATGACCAGGACTTCGCCGGGCGCCACATCGCGGATGTAGGTGGCCTCGATGAGATCGAACGCGCAGGTCTCGGAGGAAAGGACGTAAGCGTCGCCGAGTTTTCCAAGGGCCAGCGGACGGATGCCCATGGGGTCGCGAGCGGCGATGAGGGCATTCTGGGTGAGGAAGAGAAGCGAATAGGCCCCGCGGACTTTGAGGAGGCTCGAGGCGATGGCGTCTTCCACCGGACCGATGCGGGCGCGCGCATATAGATGAAGGAGCACCTCGGTATCGGAACTCGACTGGAAAATCGAGCCCGCCGACTCGAGCTGTCCGCGAAGCATGTCGGCATTCACGAGGTTCCCGTTGTGAGCGACCGCGATCTCGCCGCGCTGGCAGTCGATCAGGATGGGCTGGACGTTGCGCTCGCCGCTTCCTCCCGCGGTCGAGTAACGCACGTGACCTATCGAGGAATCACCGACCAGAGCCGCGATCGACTCCTCGCGCGCGAAGACCTCGCTCACCAGGCCGGTGCCGCGAAGCGCCTTGAGTTCTGTCCCATTCGAGGCGACGATCCCTGCCGCTTCCTGCCCGCGATGCTGGAGGGCGTAGAGGCCGAGGTAGGTCAGATTCGACGCCTCGGGGTGGCCGAACACGCCAAAGATTCCACATTGATCCTTGAAGTGGTCGTCGGCGATGGTGCTGAGCTTCATGCCTGGTCGAACTCTAAGCCGAAAGTCTGCGCTCGAGAGAACTCCAGGTGTTCAGGAGTTCGGACACGGAGTGGCGGGTGAGCTGGACGCCGCCCGCGCGCAGCGTGAGGTGCGCTCCGCCGACATAACCGAGCCTTCGGCAGGGCACACCCGAGAGGGCCGCGCGCTTTTCGACGGCGTCGGCATCGCGGGTCGAGACGATCATCCGCGAGGGACCTTCGCTGAAGAGCACCGCATCCGTTCGTTTGGGTTCGCCTTCATCGAAGTCGCCGCCGCCGAGATCACCGAGATCGAAATCGCCACCGAAGGATGCGCTTTCGAAGTTGAAGCAACACTCGGCGAGCGCCACCGCGAGCCCGCCATCCGCCACGTCGTGCGCGGACGCGAGTTTCCGTTGCTGATGGAGATCGAGCACGACATCGTAGAGAGCTTTCTCGGCCAGCAGGTTCAGCCGCGGCAAGGCGCCCGCCACGGTCCCGTGCGCCGTCTTCATATATTCGCTTCCGCCAAGGGCGAGGTCGCTGTCTCCAAGGAGAAGAACCGTGTCGCCGGCCTGCGCGAAGGTCCGGGTGAGGGTGTGGCTCGCGTCTTCGAGAAGGCCTACCGCGCCGATGACCGGGGTTGGATAGATGGGAACGCCATCGGTCTCGTTGTAAAGCGAGACGTTCCCGCCCGTGACCGGAGCGTCGAGGGCGCGGCTCGCTTCGCCGATGCCTTCAAGCGCCCTCACGATCTGGCCCATCACTTCGGGTTTCTCCGGATTGCCGAAGTTGAGGCAGTTGGTGAGGCCGATGGGCAGCGCTCCCGTGGCGACGACGTTGCGGCAGGCTTCGGCCACCGCGAGCATCGCGCCCTGCCGGGCGTTGAGGAAGCCGTAGCGGCCGTTGCCGTCAAGTGCGATGGCGAGCCCCTTCCTCGAACCGTGAAGCCGAACCACGGCGGCGTCCGATACGCCCGGACCTTGAACCGTGCCGGTCTGCACCGTGCTGTCGTACTGGCGGTAGATCCACTTCTTGCTCGCGATGTTGGGTGAGCCCAGGAGGGCGAGGAACGTCCTCGAGAGATCGGTGGGCACGGGGATGACTGAGAGATCGCGATCCTCGGCGGGATTCTTCGGGTCGATCCAGGGCCGGTCGTAAAGCGGCGCCTCGTCGGTCAAGGCACTCGCGGGAATATCCGCTTCGAGTTTCCCGTCTTTGTAGACCTTCACATGACCATCGTCCGTAACCACACCCACGGCTTCGGCATGCAGGTCCCATTTCTCGAACACAGCGCGGATCTCGTCCTCGCGGCCCTTCTTCGCGACCAGCAGCATCCGCTCCTGCGACTCGGACAACATGACCTCGTACGCGGTCATGCCGGTCTCGCGCTGAGGAACCTTCGAGACATCGAACTCGATTCCCGTACCCGCGCGGCCCGCGGTCTCGGAAGTGGCGCAAGTAAGACCCGCGGCGCCCATGTCCTGAATACCGACGACGGCGCCGGTGGCCATCGCCTCGAGACACGACTCGAGAAGAATCTTCTCCATGAAGGGATCGCCGACTTGAACCGTGGGCCGCTTCTCTTCACTACCTTCGCCAAACTCCGACGACGCCATGGTGGCGCCGTGGATGCCGTCACGGCCGGTCTTGGCGCCGACGTAGAAGACGGTGTTGCCGACGCCCTCGGCGCGGCCGAGAAAGAGCTTGTCCTTCGTAGTCATGCCAAGACAGAAGGCGTTCACGAGAGGGTTGCCGGAGTAGCAGGGCTCGAAGACGACCTCCCCGCCGACCGTCGGGCAGCCGAACGCGTTCCCGTAACCGCCGATGCCCGCGACCACGCCGGAAATGATCCGCCGCGTCTTCTGATCGAACGAGTCCGAAAAGCGAAGGGAGTTCAAGACCGCGATCGGCCGCGCGCCCATGGTGAAGATGTCGCGCAGAATCCCTCCGACACCGGTCGCAGCACCCTGATAGGGCTCGATGAAAGAAGGATGGTTGTGCGACTCGATCTTGAAGACGGCGAGCAGACCGTCGCCGATATCGAGAGCCCCCGCGTTTTCACCCGGCCCCTGCGCGACGCGCGGGCCCTTGGTGGGCAGGTTCTTCAGGTGGATGCGGGTGGATTTGTACGAACAGTGCTCCGACCACATGACCGAGAACATGCCGAGTTCGACCAGGTTTGGCTCGCGCCCCAGCAGCGTCTTGATGCGCTCGTATTCGTCGGGTTTGAGACCATGGGCTTCGAGCGTCTTCTTGTCGTG
>JANNJB010000881.1:0-9664 GCA_031405615.1 Vicinamibacteria bacterium
CATGAGGGACATCGCGAGCGCGTTCGCGAAGCCCGCGTGTCCGTCGGCGCGGACGAGATAGACCGGATGGTCCGGAGAAACCGCAGAAAGAGCATCGTGCGGCGGGAAGCCGCGCACCATCCGCGAAGGGTTCTTCTCCCACTTCCCTTCATGCCAGCCGCGACCCACGACCCAGGAACCCTTCGGTCGATCCTTGACCGCGGCCGCCACCTTCGCGATGACCTCGTCCCAGCTCTTCGTCCCGACGAGGTTGAGACTCATCCGAGCCTGGCCGATGCCGACGAAGTGACCGTGGCTCTCTTTAAGGCCGGGTACCACGGTGGCGCCCCCCAGATCGAGCACCCGAGTGGAGGCTCCTTTCTGGGCGAGCAGGTCTTTTGAAGAACCCACCGCGGTGATTCGCCCGCCGGTAATGGCCACGGCCTCGGCGCGCGGACGCGCTTCGTCCATGGTGTGCACCGTGGCGTTGATGAGGATGTGGTCGGGGGAGGCCGGGGTTGTCTGAGCGGCGGCAATCAGCAGGAGGAGGGTGTTTGTGGTCAGGAACATGAGGGGATCCTACCCACATCTGAGAAAATCGGCGGAAGAGTCCGGACAAGTGGGTGGAGTACGCTACCCGCCGGAACCGAAGGACACTGAGGCACACCGAAGAGAACGCTTTGAACGAAGAACGTTTCGACGTCGTCCCCGGACTGCGGCGGGAGTGGATGATCATCGTCCGGAGACGGCGGCTGGTCGCCCTGGGTCTTTTTGTTTCGCTGCTCGGCGTGACTATCTACAACTACACGCTGAGACCCGTTTACGAGGGCCTCGCCGTCGTGGCCATCTCCGAAGCCATGGCCGCGAATCCGCTGGCGCGCATGTCGACCGAGTTGACCCGGCTCAGCACAATCCTGGAGCGGCAACGCGCGATCATTCGCAGCCCCGAGTTCGGTTCACGCCTGGTCCCGACCCTCGACGAAAGGGCGCTCAAGGAGCTGTCCTATGGCCCGATCGGGAGTTGGCCGGACCGCATGCGCTCCGAATGGGCGCGGCTCATGGGCGCCGAGGCCTCGGGGGGGGCGCCCGTGGATACGGTGGCGGCGTTTCGGTCGAGACTGGTGGTGACCGGTGAGGCAAAGTCCACCTGGATCGAGATCCGTGTCTCGGCCTACGACGCAAAGGTGGCGGCCGACCTCGCGAACGCCGCCATGGACCAGTATCTCCGCGAGGCCGAGGTCGCGAATAACCGCACGGTCGAGAACTCGCGCCAGGTCCTTGGCGCTCAGGTTCAGGAAAAGGAGCAGCGGCTGAACGAGCAGTTGACCGGGCTCAGAGAACTCGGGACCAAGTCGGGCCTCGGCGACATCGAGGTTCGAAAGGCGATGCTCGAACGCGAGTTCCGCGCCTTCCAGGAGGCGCTCGTCGCCGCCCAGACGTCAAGAGTGGGCCGCGAGGCGCGCAGGCGGGAAGCGACCCAGCTCCGCGGCGGGGTCGCCGCCGTCCGGTCCGATCCCCTGATCCGCGCAGCCACGGCACGGGTGAGCGAGCTCGAGGACAAGGAGAAGTCGCTTCTCGCGACTCTGGGCCCCAAACACCCGGACGTCGTGACCGTGCAGGAACAACTCGAAAGCGCACGCCAGCGCCTGAACCAGGAGATGGGATCTCTCGAACAAGGCGCCGATTCCGAGTATCAGCTCGCCCTGAATGAGGAGGGCCGCCTCAAAGCCAATATGTCGCGAATCCAGCGCGAACTGGCGGATGTGGAGAGGGAGGCCCTCGGCTACTCTCTCGAACGACGGAAATTCGAAGCCAGTCGCGGTTCGATCGAGTCCCTGTTCCAACGCCAGGCGAACGCGTCGCCCGCGATCATCGATGCCCAGGTTCTTCAAAACGCCCGGCCCACCTCGGTTCCCGTCTCGCCGCAGCGGCAAAGAAACTTCCTCTACGCCCTGATCGGCGGCCTGGTCGGAGGACTGCTGCTCGCCTGGATGGCCGAACGTTTCGACGACTCTGTACAGTCTCCCGAAGACGTGAAGGAGGGCCTCGGTCTCCCCTTCCTCGGCATCATCCCGCTGATCCGCAAACTCCCCCAGGGCTCGATCGCGCCGGCGCTCGCCGACGGCAAAACGGGTCTCGCCGACTCTTTGCGCGTGGTGAGAACCAACCTCATCTACGGAGCCGCCCAGACCCGACCGAAGGTCCTGGCCTTCACCAGTGCGACTCCGGGGGAAGGCAAGTCGACGGTGGCCGCGGGTCTCGCCATCCTCTTCGCGCAGAACAAGGCCAAGGTCCTGCTCATCGACGCGGACATGCGCCGACCCACGGTGCATCACCTGCTGAACGTAGCGCAAAGTCCGGGCCTTTCCGGGGCACTTTCCGCCGAGGGGCCGGTGACGCTCACCCCGCGCAACGGCCCGGTCCGCGGTCTCGATGTCCTGCCCGCCGGAGCTCCGCAGAATCTCTCCGCCGAGCGTCTGGGCTCGGACGCCATGAAAAGCCTCATCGAGATGGCGCGGACCCGTTACGACTGGGTGATCATCGATTCACCGCCCGCCCTGGGCCTTTCAGACGCGGCGGTGATCGCGACGTTGGCGGACGGCATCGTGGTGGTCTGCTCCGGGGATAAGACACCCCGACAAGCGGTGCGTCATGTCGCAGACCAGCTGAAGGCGGTGCGCGCCTCGGTTCTCGGCGTGGTCCTGAATCGCGTCGATCTGCACCGCCATTCCTACTACTACGGCCGCTATTACTCGGCCTACTATGGCGCCGAGGGCGAGACGGGAAAGAAGCAGGCGGCCGAGACGAGAGAGAGTCCCGCGACTTAGGCGGCCCCAAGCACCTCGACCGTCGCATCGAGCACCGCTCGCGTGGTGATTTGGGTCAGACACTCCGGTGCGGGCGCGGCGTCGCACTCGACCGGCGGGCGGCGTATGAGATTGCACGGACTGCACCACAACGTCGGCGAGACAACAATATGCCTGCCGCCAGCTCCAAATCCCTGGTCGCCGCCCGAAAAGTAGCGACCGGGATCGGAAGGACCGAAGACCGCGACGGAAGGCACCCCCAGGGCGCACGCGAAGTGCATCGCGGAAGTGTCGCCGGAGACAAAGGCGTCGAACCCGCTCATCACTTCGGCGAAAGCTCCCAGCCCGAGCTTTCCAGAGAGATCCAGAACGGCAGTGGGTAGCGCCTGCTTCATCGCGGCGGCCTTACCGGTCTCGCCCGCCGACCCGGTCACGGCCAGGAGCGCGCCCTTCTCTCGAACCAGGGCGACGGCGAGTTCGATCCATCGCTCGATGGGCCATTCCTTGATGCGGCGGCCAGCACCCGGATGGAGCCCCACGATGGGACCCGTCTTCGCGAAACCGCTTTCCGCGAGCGCCGCGGCGAGTTGTTCCCGGCCGCGTGCCCGACGCGCGTCATCCAGCCATCGAAACGCGCGACGCGGCAGCGCGCGGCCAAGCGCCGTCTCGACCGCACGGCAGTTCTGCTCGACGAAGTTCAGGTTCTCATCGAGTTCAACCGCCGCGGTCAGAAGAGAGGCGCTCCCCGTGTTCGCGTAACCCACACGCGCGCGGGCGCCGGTAGCGCTCATGAGCCAGAGGGCTCGAACGTCGCCTTGAAGGTCGATGGCGAGATCCGGTCTGGTGGCGCGGCGCGAGCGCGCGGCTCGGCAAAGGTCCGGGAGGTCCAAAGCCCCTTCATCGCGCCGGCCCACCCACGGCGCACTCCAGATCAGAACCTCGTCGACCGGCGCGTCCTGAGCGATCTCGCGCGACCACTCGCCCACGGCGAGACGGATCTTCGCGGAGGGGAGGGCCTCGCGCAGCATGTGGAGCGCGGGCAGGCTCATGAGGACGTCGCCGATGCGATCGAGGCGAAGGACCAGGACTTCGCGCGGCTGGTCTGCCGAGGGCTTCCGCAGAAAGGGCGAAGCGAGGGCGGCGGCTCCGCTCGCCATCGCGGCCAGGAACCGCTCACGCGGTTCTCTCACGCGACTCTGCGTGCCCTTAACGTTTTGCCAGCGTTTGCGCCTGGACATAACACTCTTCAAGGGTTGATGCGACCCGTTCCCAGGTGAGATCCCGCTCCACACGACGCCGCGCGTTTTCTCCAAGGGCGCGCCGCCCGGGGAGATCGTCGGCAAGATGAAGCATCGCGTCGCGAAGCGCGGGTGCGTCGTTTTGCGGCACGAGGACCCCCTCGACGCCATCCGTCATCACGTCGGGGATTCCGGCGACCCGGCTCGCGACGATGGGGCGACCCGCGGCCATGGCTTCGAGCAGCGCGTTTGGCAGTCCATCCACATTCCCGTGCGAATCGATGACCGAGGGCACCGCGACGATGTCCGCGCAGTTGAGGGCGATCGCCGTGTCCGTCCTTGAGAACCGGCCGGCGAGGGTCACCGAGGCTCGGGCATTCCGGGCGCAGGCGCGAAGTTCGGCTTCGAGATCGCCGTCCCCGACAAGGGCGAGGTGAATCTGCGGCGCGTCTCCCAGCGCGTTGATCAGAGGAGCGAAACCCTTCTTCTCCACCAGCCGACCCACCGCGACCACCAGGGTCTGTCCGGGCGAGGCGCCAAGGCGGCGTCTCATGGCTTCACGCTCGCCTGACTCGAAGTGTTTCGGAGCAAAGAAGCGGGCATCGACGCCGTAGGGGACGGTGCGCGTCGTTTCCGTGCGAGCGCCCAGAATGATCGCCCGATCGCGAAGATCAGAGCTGCACGCGGTCACCGCACCCGCGGCAAGAAAGGCCTGGCGCGCGGCAATGCCGACAAGACCGTTGCGCTCCGCGGCGAAGACATCGCTTCCGTGGAGGGAAATGACGAAGGCCTTGCCCGCCGCCCGCGCGGGGCGGTGCGCGAGCACGCCGCCGGGCACCACCCAGTGCGCGTGGACCACGTCGTAACTCTCGCGACCGAGCCGGTACTTCACCGCGCTTCGGGTCGCGAGGGCTGCGAAGGGCGCCACCAGGAGCGTCTTCCACCTGAAGCCACGGTCTGCCTTCATGCTTTGCGCGTAGCCCCACACGTTGAGCGCGACGAGAGGGGCGTAGGCATACGGGAAGAAGCGCAGCCCCGCTTCGGCATCTCGTTTCAGGCGCGGGTGGGCGGGCAAGACGAGGTCGACCTGGTGGCCGCGCGCCACCACACTGCGCACGATCTCCTCGATGAAGGGCGCGGTGCCGTCTCCTTCGAAGAGCAGATAGGACGACGTGGCCATGAGGATCTTCATGACTTCGGGGCGCGGGGAAGCACTTCGACCCGGTCGACCATGATCCCGAGGTCGCGATTGTCGGTGGAGCGTTTGTCGGTGTTGGACGGCCTCCACGCGGGAACCTCGAGGCGGAGGATTCCCGAGCCTTGGGGGAGCGGATCGGGCAGGGTGATCTCGGCATCGCGCCATTCGGCGTCCGCGGTGAACTCTCCGACCGGGACTTCGTTCCAGACCACCTTCACCACGGCGCGGCGCGCGGTCGCAGGACGGAGATGTGCGGTGGCCCTGATCCTGATTGCCGCACCCGGCGTCGCCGCGGGAACGTAGATCGAGCCTGTGGCGTTGCCTCGCTCGTCGAGACACCCGCCCGTCCAGCGGTACGTCAGGTCTCCCGTCGCCTCGCTTTCGAAGAACCCGGAGGTCTGAAGATCCCCCGAACCCCCGATGTCGATCAACGGTTCGGTCGTGACCCGCAGTGTTTCGGGCTCGATCACTCTCGAGAGGAAGAACTCCACGCTCCGGGGTTCGGGCTTCTCCGGCACGCGGTCGTAGGTCCACTCGAACTCCGCGGACGCGAAACGAAACGTCTGGGTTCGCTCCAGGAAGAGGCCGCAGACATCCGTCCTGAAACTGGTCACGAAGTAGATGTTCCGGTACGTCTGCCTCCATGACCGGATGAGATGCGTCAGTCTCTCGGGGTCGGGATTGAACCGCCGGAACTCCAGGGCGTTCGCGCCATAGAGTCCCCACAGGGGCAGGGAAAGCAGGTGAATGTTCTTCGGCTGCTCGAAGAGCACGATGTCGCTCGGACCGAAGCGTCGGGCCACATCGGCCACGAAGCGCACGCTGCCCTTCCAGTCGACGTAGGAAACGATCGGCCTGGTGTGAGCCACGGAGACGCCAAGGGCGAGGACACCCGCGAGGACAGCCGCGAAGCGCCACGCTTTCGACCGACGAGCCAGGGTGACCACGGCAAGGGCGGCGAGGATGAAAGTGAACGGCAGCGTCACCGGCAGGTAGCGCCGCATCGCGAAGAAGTAGTCGTTGAAGACGCGGATCTTGTAGAAGTAGAAGAGGGAGAAGGCGAGAAGTACGGCGATGGCAAGTACGTCTTTCGAATCCGCCTTCTTGAGGAAGAGGGCCAGTCCGAGAAGAGCCAGACCGAGAGCAGGCGCGCCCACGAACCACGAGTAGCGGACGAGAGCCTGGGCGTCGTGGGCGGCGAGGCGGTTGAAACCAAGATCGCGAAGAACTCCCGGATCGGCGAGCTTTTCCGCTTTCGGATTCCCGTCGCCCCCCGCCCACGCGGAAAGAGACGGGCGGAGGGCCAGCGAGTAGGCGGCGAGAAGGCCGAGCGCGGCGAGCCCGGCCACCCGAAGACGGTTCTCGTTTCTCCGCAGGTACTCCATGAGGCGCGGACCGAACTTCCACACGAAGACTGCCGCGACGAGGGCGAGGGCGAGGATCAGAAACCAGACCGACAAGGGATGGTTCCAGTACCGTCTGGTAAGGATCTGATGCGCGTAGCGCCTGGAGAAGAAGACGGAATGGATCGCGGCATGCACGAAGAGGAGAGAGAAGGGGATCAGGAGGCCCGCGAGTCGTGAAGCCCATCCCGCCTTCCTTGCCATGAGTTCGTGCGCCGCCCAGAAAGCGAGAGGGAGCAGGAGAAGCACGCTGTCGATGCGCACGAGCAGCGTGAGCCCCAGGAGTCCCCCGGAGAGCCAGGCGAACATCCGGGAATCGCTTTCCTGATCGAGTCGATGAGCCAGGAGTCCCGAGAGAATCAGGAATTGGGAAAAACCTTCCGAGACCGGGTATCGCGCGAACCACACCTGAAGGACGGTCGTGGCCAGCCCGACGGCCGCGAGCAGGGCCACCGCGGTTCCAAACATGCGGCGGGCGAGAAAGAAGGCGGCGAGTGTCCCGAGGATTCCCAGGATGGGAGGGGTGGCGAGAGCGCCGCGCACACCCATCGTCTCGAAGAGATAGGCCCCGAACGCGGGGAAGAGGTGGAAGAACTGCGGTGTGATCAGGCCGCTCTTCGGATGATCGAGCTCGAAGCCCATGAAGCGCGGCCATGAGGGCTGCGGTTGTTCTTCGTTTAAGTCCAGGCTGAATCTGAACGGTGGCTCGTCGAGGTTCGCGTAGAAAAGCGAGAGGTCGCTCTCGGGAATGGAGGCTACGACCGGATCGAGGTGCGTGATCGCGCCGGTCCGCGCGATGACGCCCATGGCCGAGACATAAGCACCCGGATCGCGTCCGCCGACGATGTATTCGCTCGGCCGGGCATGGAGGAGAAAGGCGATCGCCGCGACCGCGAGGGCGGGAAGCAGACTCGAAAGGCGATCCGGTTTCGAGAAGGGCGCCTCCGCACGGCGGCCCCGGAGGCGGGCCACGAGGAAAATGGAACCGAAGAGAATCAGTTCAAGGCCAGCCGCCCGAACCGTTCCGAAAACGGAGAACTCGGCGAGAAGAAGGGCGACCCAGGACGAGAAGGCGACCGACAGGGCAAGGGTGAGGAAGATACGTTCGTCCAGACCCAGCCGTTCGCGATCGGAACGGCGGAGGAGGGAGAGAAAGGAGAGCCCGGGAAGCAGCAGGAGGACGAACGCTGCGGGAAGGGCGAGGGCGGCTCCGAGGGTCTGTGGCAAAAGTTAGGCGTGAACGGCTTCCTTCACGGCGGAGATGACGACGCCGACCTGGGCATCGGTCAGCTCGGGATAGATAGGGAGCGAGACGATCTCCTCCGCGGCTTTTTCCACCACCGGGCGGTCGCCCCGTTTTCCTCCGAGCGAGGCATAGGCGGGCTGGAGATGAAGGGCCACGGGATAGTGGATGAGCGTTCCCACGCCGAGGGCGGCGAGCGCGGCCATGAAGGCGGCGCGACGGGGATGACGAACGACGAAGAGGTGATACACGGCACTCGCGTAGCTCTGTTCTTCCGGCAGCCCGAGCGGGAGGCCGGCAAACGCCTCGAAATAACGAGCGGCGATCTCGCGCCTTCGCCTCGTGTCGGCGCTCAAGGTCATCAGCAACTCGCGGAGAATCGCCGCCTGCATGTCGTCAAGGCGTGAATTGGTACCGAGGATCTCGTGGCGGTACTTCTCGCTTTGTCCGCCGTTGCGAAGTTGCCGGAGCCTCTTCGCAAGACCAGGATCATCGACGAGGATGGCGCCGCCATCTCCGAAACCACCGAGGTTCTTGGTCGGATAAAAAGAAAGGCCCGCGATGCCCGCGATGCTGCCCACGGGCTGATCCTTGTACCTCGCGGCGTGGGCCTGGCAGGCATCTTCCACCACCACCAGATTGTGTCGTCGCGCGATCTCCATCATCGGGTCCAGATCCGCGGGATGGCCGTAAAGATGCACGGGCAGAATGCCGCGCGTTTTCGGGGTGATGCGAGCCTCGATGGTGGCCGGGTCGAGATTGAGAGTCACGGGATCGATGTCGCCGAAGACCGGGGTGGCGCCGAGGCGCGAGATCGCGAGAGCGGAAAAAGCGGCGGACATCGGAGACGTGATCACCTCGTCGCCTGGACCAATGCCCTTCACTTCGAGGGCCAGGATCAAGGCGTCGGTGCCGTTCGCCACCGAGACCGCATCCCTAGCGCCCATGGCCGCGGCGAGTTCCTTCTCGAAGGCGTCGACCTCGGGGCCGAGGATAAACCAGCCGCGGTCCAGCACACGCGCTATCGCCCGGTCGATGGCCAAGCGATGGGCCGCGACTTTGGGCTTGAGGTCGTTGAAGGGAACCGGCGTGGTTTCGGTCACAGATAGTGGTCCTTGTTTTTTCGGTAGTACTCGATCGTCCGCGGCAGGCCGTCATTGAAAGGGGTCGTGGATTTCCACCCGAGGACACGCTCGATCTTCCGCGCGTCCGAATAGAAGTCTCCGATGTCGATCTTCTTGCGCTCTTCGGGGAAGGGGACGATCTTGATCTCGCTATGGCCGGAAAGCTCGACCAGATCCGTCGCTAGGTCGAGAAGCGATATCGGCGCGCCTCCACCGAGGTTGAAGACCTGGCCGTTTGAATCCTCGCTGGCCCCGGCGCGTAAGAAAGCGTCGACCACGTCGTCCACGTAGTCGAAGTCGCGACGCTGGGCTCCATCGCCGAACACCTCGATGGTCTCTCCTAGAACCGCTTTCCGCATGAACCAGCCGATGAAACCCTGGCGGTTGTGGCGAATGAGCTGGCGCGGGCCGTAGGTGTTGGTGAGGCGCAGGGAGCAGGCGCGGATGTTGTACACCTGGTTATAGACCAGGTGATAGAACTCGCCCGAGATCTTGTTGATGCCGTTGACGTCGGCGGGGGCGAGGGGATGTTCCTCGTCGACCGGAAGCCGCTGCGGTCGGCCGTAGATCTGGCGGGTCCCCGCGTAGATGATCTTGGCCTCGGGATTGCGCTTGCGGAGCGCCTCGAGGATCCACAGTTGCGACCGGCAATTAATCTCGAGATCCGTGAAC
>JANNJB010000882.1:0-3170 GCA_031405615.1 Vicinamibacteria bacterium
CCGGGGAGCGGCCCTTCGTGGGCGACACCGTCGCGAATCTCGCGTATCAGATCGTGCATCTGGAGGTGGGTTCGGTCCTGAAGTTCAACCCAAACCTGCCGCCCCAGCTCGACGAGATCCTCGCGACCTGTCTCGCGAAAAGTGAAGCCCACCGCTACAGCAGCGCGCGCGATCTCGCCGAAGATCTGAAAGCGCTTCGTGATGGCCGGCCTCTGCCCTCGCTTGCCCTAGCCGAACCGTCGGCGCCGCCCGAGATCATCGATGACATGGACATGGTGGTCGAGGTTCTGGATGAGACCGAGCCCTCCTCGAACTGAACCCAATCGGTTCGCGGCGGTCCAAGCGCCGACGGCCCGGCCTCCGGACTCTCAGTTCACCCACACCACGGGATAAGCGCAGGGAATGTTCGTGAACTCGAACCGATCGATGCAGGCCTTCGCGTCTTCCGGCTTCTCGCGCGAAGGATCGTAGAGGGGCGCCATGTGCTTCGCCCGGTCAGAGGCCGGATCCTCTATAAGAGACGTTCGCGGCTTTGAGTTTCGCAGCACATTCCTCGGGGGTGGCCGGGTGTCGCGTGACCGCGGGATTGCCCTGGCCGATGCGGCTCGAACTCGCCAAGATTTCCTCGAGTCGGCGCATCGAGTCATCGGCCAGACCATGCACCCGCTTCAGCTCGGCCAGCAGAGCTTCGTTGGGGGGGAGAGTGGCGCCCGGGCGTGCGATAAGAAGGGCCATGACCGCGAAGGCCAGGTGCATCGCGTACGCGCATCCGACCGCCTGGAAGACGCGCGCCATCGCCGAGGGCGTGGCCGTGGAGAAATATCCGCAAATGAGGTGCCGGCGTCCCGAACTCCTCGCCTTGCCAGTTGTGATCGCGAAGGCGTCACGCGCAATGCCTGGGGATTGATGCACCCGCAACCGCCGCCGGCCCCGGCAGCAACGCTCAAGGTTGCCGGTCGCCTGTCCGCGCGTGGTTCCGATTGGGTGGGTGATCATTCAAGTGGGTTGAGAAGCAACTCGCGTGCCACCCCGGTGGCGGAGAGCCTGGAGAACTAGTCGCACCTCCCCGGAGGAGCGGGACGCCGATAGAATCCGCGAACTTCCCGCAAAGCCCTTCATTAGGAGATTCCCTCGATGCTCGCCAGTCTTGTCCTCGGTCTTGCCCTGAACGCCGCACGGGTCCTTGACCCCGCGACGTCCTACGACCCCAAGATCCCCACGATCAAGCAGGTCCTCGGCCACGATCACGGCGACGAGATCACATCCCCCGAGGGTGTCGGGGTCTATCTCAAAGCGCTCGCCGCCGCCGCTCCCGAGCGCACTCGGCTGGTGGAGTACGCGCGCTCCTGGGAGGGCCGGCCGCTTTGGATCTTCGTCGTCGGCTCGGCCGACCGGATCTCTCGCCTCGATACCGTCAAGGCCGGCCTCAAGAAGCTCGCGGACCCGCGGACAACAACTGTCGCGGAGCGCGACGAGTTGATCAAGACCCTGCCGGTCTCGGTGTGGCTTCTCCACGGCGTGCACGGGAATGAGATCTCGTCCTCCGATGCATCGCTCGCCGAGGCCTATCACCTCCTCGCCGCGCGAAACGACGCGGGCGTCGACGCGATCCTCGCGAATGCCCTCGTCATCATCGATCCGATGGAAAACCCCGACGGCCGCGCGCGTTTCATTTTCCAGAACCTCCTCGGCCGCGCCGCAAAGCCCGATCCCGAACCGATTTCGGCCGAACACGACGAACCCTGGCCGGGCGGTCGCTCGAATCACTATCTCTTCGACATGAACCGCGACTGGTTCGCTCTCTCGCAGCCCGAGACGATCGGCCGCGTGGCCGTGCATCAGGAATATTTCCCGCAGGTGGCGGTGGATCTTCACGAGATGGGCGGGAACAGCACGTACTACTTCGCTCCCCCGGCGGATCCCATCAATCCCTTCGTCCCGAAGGATCAGCGCGACTGGTTCGACGTCTTCGGCAAGAACAACGCCGCGCGCTTCGATGAGAAGGGTTTCGGCTACTTCATCCGCGAGAACTACGACTCGTTCTATCCAGGCTACGGCGAGAGCTGGCCGATCTTCAACGGCGCGGTGGGCATGACCTATGAGCAGGCTTCGGCGCGCGCCCTGGCGTGGAAACGCGACGACGGTCTCCTCCTCACCTACAAGGATGGCGTCCTCCATCACTTCACGGCGGCGATCCAGACCGCGCGCACCGCGGCCGAGAATCGCGAGAAGCTGCTTCGCTACTACGCCAACTATCGGCAATCGGCGGTCGACGAGGGGAAGAAGGGGACGCTGGAGTACGCGCTCGTGCCCGGTGTCGACCCATCGCGCGCAGAACGCCTTGCCCGCCTTCTTGTCCGCCAGGGTATCGACGTGCGGCAGACGACTGCCGCCACGAAGGCAGGGATGCGCGACATTCCCGCCGGGTCGTATCTCGTGTCCGCGGCGCAACCCACCGGCCGTCTCATCCGCAACCTGCTCGAGATGAACATCGACCAGGACGAGGCCTTCGTGAAGGAACAGGATCGTCGTCGAAAGCTGCGGCAGGGCGATCAGATCTACGACGTGACCGCATGGAGCCTGCCCCTAGCGTTCGACGTGGAGTGCGTGCCGTCGGCCGTTCCCCTGAGTGTCAAGGCCGAGCCGCTCGCGGGCGTCGCGACCACGACTGCGACGACTCTGCCGGCCGCGAAAGTGGCTTACCTGCTCCCGTGGGGTTTCCATGCCGCGGCCGCGGTGACGGAAGCGCTCCAGGCCGGCCTTCGGGTTCGCGTCGCAGGCGACATCATCAAGCTCAACGGCGCGACCTTCCCGACCGGCACCGCGATCTTCCGGACGTCCGAGAACGAGAACCTCGCCGCGCGCCTCGGCGCCATCGCCGCGAAGCACGGGGTGGCCCCGGTCGGCACCGACACGGCCTTCGTTGACGCGGGCGGCATCTCCCTCGGCAGCGGTGAAGTCGCGAACATGACGAGCCCGCGCGTTCTGCTGATGTGGGACGCGCCGACCTCCAGCCTGTCCGCGGGCTGGGCGCGATTCACGCTGGAGCGGCGCATCGGCGCGCGCACCACCGCGGTGCGTGTGAGTTCTTTCCGGCGCGCCAATCTCGCCGACTTCGACGTGGTCGTGATGCCCTCGGGCGACTATTCGACCCTCGGAGACGAAGGTAT
>JANNJB010000883.1:0-3429 GCA_031405615.1 Vicinamibacteria bacterium
GGCGGGCAGAAGTGCGATCAGCAGACAAGCCGCAGCGCGCGAGAGTTTCTTGACGTTCATGAGTTCCTCCACAAGGGACCGTCCCGCTATTCTGCTCGCGCGACCGTGATTGCCCGAACTTCCCGGGCCCCCGCTCGAAGCAGGGTGTGGGCGCACTCCCGCAATGTCGCGCCGGTGGTGGCGACATCGTCGACCAGAACCACCACGGTGTTCAAGATGGCGCGGGGGTCCGCGACGGCAAACGCCCCCGCCATGTTCCTCCGGCGTTGCCGGGCCGAAAGAGCGGTTTGGGAGGGCGTGTTCCTGACCCGGGAAAGGGCGGTGGAGACGGGCGTCCTGCTCAAACGCGCCACACCCCGGGCGAGGAGCCCGGCTTGATTGAAGCCACGCTCCGCGAGACGGTCCGCGTGGAGCGGCACGGCCAGCAGCACGTCCGCGTCATCGAGCACCCGCCGGCAACCGGTCTTCTGGAAGAGCCTGAGCGCAAGGCGATCCGCGGTCTTGTGTCTGCCGTGATACTTGAGGGCGACCACGCACGCGCGAAGGGGACCGGCGTACGGGCCGAGCGAGGCTCCCTGCGAAAGCACCGAACGCCCGCGCCGGCAGCGCCCACACTCCGGATCAGGATGCTCGGCAGGGCAACCGGGGAGCGGCGCCCCGCAGCGGCATTCGCCGCCAAGGGTCCGTGGGAGACGGTCCCAACACGCCGGACAAAGAGGCGGATCGTGCGCGGCGATCAGTCCCCCGCACGAGACGCACGGAGTGGGGAACAGTACCCCGGCGAGGGCGTCCCAGGTTTCGGTCCAGAAAAGCGTCAACCCGGGGTGCCCCTGCCTTGCCTGACCCCTTGACCTAGATCAGTCCCGCTTCGATCTTCTCCTGGCAACTCAGGCAGTGCTTGGCCCAGGGGACCGCCTCGAGGCGCTTCCGTTCGACATCATCGCCGCAAACGACGCAGGCGCCGAACCGCTTTTCATCGATCCGGATGATCGCATCATCGATCATCTGGATCTCATCGCGCTCCTTGTTCGAGAGACTGAACAGGAACTCCTTGGTGTATGAGTTCGCGGCCTTGTCCACCGGGTCGTGAGAGGTGTCGGAGTCGACCAGCTTGCCCTGGGAGCGGGTCTTGTCATACCCCCGGGTGATATCGGTCTTCTGCTCGACGAGGCGCTTCCGGTAGATCTTGAGCGTCTTTGTGTCCATGTCCGATCTTCTCTCCTTTGATGTCTTCTTTCCACCTGTGGGTCCAGAGGAACCCTTCAGGCGATACCGAATCGTTTGCACTTCTCCCACAGCGACTTGCGGGAAATTCCGAGGATCCGAGCCGCATCCTCCTTCGTTCCCGCCGAGTTTTCGAGGACCCAGAGGATGTAGGCCCGTTCGACTTCCTTGAGCGTCGGCCGCTCCCGTCGAAATGAACGCACGACAGTATCAGGAGTCAGCATGTGCGCGGGAAGCGAGGCGGCGTTCATTAACGGCCCGCCCCCGTGCCGCAGCGTCGCGCGTTCGATGGTGGACAGCAGTTCCCGCACGTTCCCCGGCCAGGAATAGGCCTCAAGGATCTGCTGAGCCGCGTCCGAGAAGGCCGTCGCCTCGGTTTTTCCTCGCCGGCGTTCCGCGGCCAGGAAGGCGCTCGCGAGCGGCATGATGTCCTCGACACGTTCACGAAGGGGAGGGAGGGGAATCGTGATCACCGAAAGGCGGTGATAAAGGTCGTCGCGGAACGTGCCAAGCGCGATCGCGTCCTTGAGCGAACCGCGCGAAGTCGCGACGAAACGCACGTCGACGGCCCGCTCGCTGCTTTCCCCGAGACGCTGGATCATTCCGTCTTCGATGGTGCGGAGCAGTTTGGCCTGGATGGCCGGAGCGAGGTCCTCGATGTGGTCGAGAACGAGGGTGCCCCCGTTCGCCCGCTCGATTCGGCCGCTCTGCGCTTCGAACGCGTGCGTGAATGCGCCCCTGCCATGGCCGAAAAACTCGGAATCGGCCAGCGATTCGGCGAGGGCGCCGCAGGAGAGCACTTCGTAAGGCCCCTCACGCCGCGGTCCGAGTTCGTGCAGCGCCAGGGCGATGCGACCTTTGCCGCAACCGGTCTCGCCTTCGATCACCACGGGGGCGGAAGCCGCCGCCATGCGCGGCAGCCAGGATTCGATCTCCCGCATGCTCTTCGAAATGGCGATCAGCGGCGCGGACTTCAATCCTTGACCTCTTCGCGCCGCGCGCCTCCCCACAGGCGTTCGAGGTCATAGAACTCACGGCTTTTGGGGGTGAAAATGTGCACGACGAAGGGGCCGTAGTCCATCAGGATCCACTCGCGGCGCGGATAACCCTCGAGGTGTCGGGGCTTGACTCCGTCAAGGCGAAGTTTCTCCTCGATGGCGTCGACGATCGCGACGACCTGCCGTTGGTTCCGTGCGGTCGCGATCAGGAAACCGTCCGCGAGTCCTGAGCCCTCGGCCAGTTCCAGGATCACGACGTTCTCGGCCTGCTTGGCGAGGGCGGCCGCGCCTGCGCTGCGGCAATATTCAATGGCGTTCACTTGTACAGCCCTTTCTCATCGATGTAGAGCCGCACCGAATCGGGGGTGAGATAACGGATGGACCGGCCCGCGGAGACCGCGCCTCTTATCCCCATCGACGAAACGGAGAGACCCTCGAAAGCCACGGCTTCCGGCCCCGAAGTTTCATGGGGGCGCGCGAGGATGCGGAGATCGGCGAGACGCCGGATTTCGCCGATCTCTCGCCACTTGTCGAGATCTTGCGCGGCGTCGGACCCGAGGATCAGGGTGAAAGCATTTCCCGGAGCGCGCTGAGTCAGGGTGCGGAGGGTGTCCACGGTGTAGCTCGGCGGTTCCCGCTCGAGTTCGCAGGTTTCGATTTCGAACCTGGAATTGTCCGTGGCGGCGAGGTGGAGCATGGCAAGACGGTCGTGATCCGAGGCGAAGCCGGGGCCCTTGAACGGAGATCTGCGGGCGGGCACCAGGAGGACTCGATCGAGCGTGAAGGCCCCGAGGGCCCACTCGGCCGCCCGGAGGTGGCCATAGTGCACCGGATCGAAGGAACCACCGAGAACACCGACGCGCATCGAACCTCAGGCCTCCCCAGGCGCGGCTTGCAGCATCGAGGCGAGGTGTCGGGTGAGCTCCTTGAGCCCGCCCCCGGTCGCCGCCGAAACCTCAAAGAGCTGGAGGCCGTCCCGCTTGGCGATCGCCTGGATCTCGGGGAGGGGATCGGTCTCCTCATTCGCGAGGTCTCGTTTGCTCGCCACCAGAACGCGGGGGCGGCTCGAAAGATTCTCAGAAAATGCGTTCAGCTCCCGACAGATGGTGTCGTAGTCCTCGGTCACGTCCCGGCCGGAGAGCCCGGAGGCATCGATCACGTGCGCCAGCACGCGCGTGCGTTCGATATGGCGGAGAAAATCGAGGCC
>JANNJB010000884.1:0-4777 GCA_031405615.1 Vicinamibacteria bacterium
GAAGAGGTAGAGCCACGCGCCGCCTACCGCCACCGGCATCAGCAGATCGAAGGGATGCACCGAGAAGTGCTCGTGCTTGAAGATGGGCGCGATGTTCCAGAACAGGTCGACGAAGCGCAGGGTGAAGAGGAAACCGGCGACCACGGCGAGACGGCTCGCGTTCTTCTTGAGACCCGCGGAGAGCAGGGTGAAGAAAGGAAGGAAGAAATGGAGGCCGACCAGGAGGAAGGTGAGGGTGCGCCAGCCGCCCAGGGAACGGTGGAGGTACCAGGTGGTTTCCTCGGGGAGGTTCCCCGACCAGATGATCAGGAACTGCGAGAGGTTCACATAGCCCCACAACATGACGAAGGCGAAGAGGAATTTGCCCAGATCATGGAACAGGGTGGAGGTCGCGACTCGATCCAGGGGGGCATGGGTGTAGAGGCGCGAGACCACCATGATGCACACGCACCACGCGGAGAGCGCCTGGCCGACCATGAAGAGGATGCCCCAGATCGTGGAGTACCAGTGGGGGTCCAAGGACATGCCCCAGTCGACGCCTGCGAAGGTGATCACGAGGGCCTGGGCGAGGAGGCCCCAGCCCGACATCCGGCGCATCTTCTCGGCATACTCGCGGTCGCCCGTCTCGTCGTACTTCCACGAGAGCGAGGTGAGGGTGCGCGCCATGAGCGCCCAGAAGAGGAAGTAAAAGATCGCGCGTCCCGTGAAGAAGGGCACGTTGAGATAGGCCCCCTTCTTGTGAACGACCTCGGCGAGGTGGTGATCGGCGGCGATGCGGACGGGGTCGGCCCAGGAGTACAGGTGCGCCATTCCGAGCAGGATCGGAATGAAGAAGAGGGGCATGAAGTAGATGGTGCGGGCGCCCGCTTCGAACAGGCGACGCAGCAGGATGCCCCAATGCCCGCCCGACTGGTGTTGGATCATCAGCATCGAGAGGCAGCCGATGGAGACCCCGAACCAGAGCAGGAACGCGGGCAGGTAGCTCTGGACGAGCTGCTGAGGATTGGAGTAGCCGGTGATCGCCAGGGCCCCTGCGACGAGAGCGACGAGACCGGAGATTCTCCGGAGCGAAACGACCGGGGCCGGCATGGCGATCGCCTTTGCAACGGGCTCGGGAGTCACGGTTTCCTCGTGGTGGGCCGACATCAGTGGCGGGCCTCGGGTGCGGCCGGTTTCGCTTCGCCCGCGTGGGCTTCGGGCAGCTTGCGGCCGGAAGTCACGGCCTCACGCTGGTCCTCGGGAATATCGGTCAGGGCGGCGTGGCGGGAGAGCTGAAGCGCCCGGACATAAGCGACGACGGCCCAGCGGTCTCTCACCGGGATCTGCGGCCCCGCGGGCGGCATGACTCCGAAACCGTTGGTGATCACGTCGAACCAGTAGCCGTTGGTTTCGTTGCGGAGTCTCTCGATGTGGTGCGAGGCCGCGACCTTGAAACCGCGCTGGACCACCATGCCGTTGCCGAGGCCGGTGGCGCCGTGGCAGGGCGCGCAGAAGATGTCGTAGCGTTCCTTGCCGCGCTGCAGCACGGCGGCGTCGATGGCGAAAGGGAACGTGGTCGCGAACTTGCCGTCGATCCTGCCGCGATAGAGATGATCGTCTTCGTTCAACTGACCTCGCGCGACCGTGCCTTCGACGGGAAGACGTCCGGTGCGGCCGTCCACGAAGAAGGCCGACTTCGACTGGGGCTTCGACTTCGGCTGATCGTGCATGTCCTGACGGCAGCCGGCGCCGATCAGCACCGCGCAGGAAGCAAGGGCCAACAAGGAGGAGCGTCTCACGCAGGGATCTCCTTGACGAAAGTCGGGCCGCACGACTTGAGCAACTCGGCGGTCTTGCCGGCATCGAACTTCGGATCGGTCGCTTCGATCACGATGTAGAACCTGTCGTTCGAGGCGCTCTTCGCGAACTCTTCGATATTGAAGACCGGGTGATAGGGCCGCGGGAAGCCGTTCAGGGCCAGCATGCCGAGGACCGCGCCGAACGAAGCGAAGAGAACCGTGGTTTCAAACGCAGGCGGGATGAAGGAAACCCAGGAGTGGAAGGGGCGGCCGCCGATGTTCATGGGATAGGCGATGACCGAGGACCAGTACTGCAGGCCGTAGCCCGCGAGGAAGCCCGTGATACCGCCGCCGAGGACGATGGTGGGCACCCACGAATGATGCTGGTCGAGTTCGTGAATGAGCGACTCCATGGGATAGGGCGAGTAGCCGTCCACCTTCTTGTAGCCCGCAGTGCGCACCGCTCGCGCGGCCTGGACGACGCCGTCGGCGGTGGCGAACTCGGCCATCAGACCGTAGACGCCGGTGGGCTCGGGCGAGCGCGCCCAGCTCACCGCTTCCTTCAGATCGCGAATGAGACGCGAGGGAGTGTAGCCGGCTTCGCTCACTGCTTCGCCCTCCCTTCAGCACCCGGCAGGATCATCTTGACTTCGGACATCGGGATGGCGGGCAGGAAGCGCACGAAGAGCAGCATCAGGGTGAGGAAGAGGCCGCCGGTGCCGATGAAGAACATCCAGTCGAACTCGGTGGCCCTGTAGTAGCCCCACGATGACGGCATGAAGTCGCGGTAGAGCGAGGTCACGATGATGACGAAACGCTCGAGCCACATCCCGACACCCACGAAGAGGGAAACGATGAAGAGCCAGATGGTGTTGGTGCGCGCCTTCTTGGACCACAGGGTGTTGGGGATGACCACGTTGCACAGGATCAGGAGCCAGTAGGACCAGGCGTAGGGGCCGCTGGTTCGGTTCTTCATCATGAACCACTCGAAGAAGTTCCCCGAGTACCAGGCCATGAAGATCTCCATGAAGTAACCGTAGGCTACGATCAGGCCGGTGGCGAGCATGACCTTCGCCATGTTCTCGATGTGGCGCAGGGTGATCACGTCTTCAAGACGGTAGAGCCACCGCATGGGGATGGCCAGGTTCAACACCATGGCGAAACCGGCGAACACCGCGCCCGCGACGAAGTAGGGCGGGAAGATCGTGGCGTGCCAGCCGGGGATGAGCGAAACCGAGAAGTCGAAGCTCACCACGGTGTGAACGGAGAGCACGAGCGGGGTGGAGAGCCCGGCGAGAAGGAGGTAGGCCTTCTCGTAGTTGGACCAGTGGCGGGACGAATTGCGCCAGCCCATCGCGCCCATGCCGTAGAGAAGCTTGGCGATGGGATTCTTCGCGCGGTCGCGCAGGGTTCCAAGATCGGGAATGAGGCCCACGTACCAGAAGAGGAGGGAGACCGTGCCGTAGGTCGAGACCGCGAAGACGTCCCAGATGAGCGGGCTGCGGAAGTTCGGCCACAGGCTCATGGTGTTGGGGTAGGGCAGGAGCCAGTAGAACGCGAGCCAGGGACGGCCGGTGTGGAAGAGCGGATACTGGAGGGCGCACAGCACGGCCGCAAGGGTCATGGCCTCGGCAAAGCGGTTGATGGAGTTGCGCCACTTCTGCTTGAACAGGAGCAGGATCGCGGAGATCAGGGTGCCGGCGTGGCCGATGCCGATCCACCAGACGAAGTTGATGATGTCCATCCCCCAGCCGACGGGAGTGTTCGGCCCCCAGAGCCCGATACCGATGAAGAGCAGGCCGAGGATCGCAACCCCAAGCCCGCCCGCCATGGCAAGGGAGATGAGAAGGGAGAGCCACCACGCGCGGGGGGTCTCCTTCTCGAGCGTCATGTACGAAATCTTCTCGGTCACCGAGTCATTGGTATGACCCGGGGCGACGAGAGGCAGCGGTATGTACTTCGGATCCATCACCGGGGCGGGGGTCGGCGTGACCACCGATGAGTGGCCGCTAGCCATGAGCCTCACCCTCCTTCGCCGATTCGGTGTGAAGCTCGGGGTTGGGATTCCTCACCGACGCGAGGTAGCTCGTGCGGGGAAGTGTGTTGAGTTCGTGGAGCAGGACGTAGTTGCGGGGGCTCGCCTTCTTCCGAGACACCGCCGAGTCCGGCTTGTTGAGGTCGCCGAAGACGATGGCCTGGGTCGGGCAGACCTGCTGGCAGGCGGTCTTGATCTCGCCGTCCGCGATCTCCCGGTTTTCGTTGCGCGAGTTGATGCGCGCCTCGGAGACCCGCTGGACGCAGTACGTGCACTTCTCCATGACGCCGCGGCTTCGCACCGTGACGTCGGGGTTCTTCTGGAGCTTGATGCTCTCCTGGTCCCAGTCGGAATAGAGGAAGAAGTTGAAGCGGCGGACCTTGTACGCGCAGTTGTTGGCGCAGTACCGCGTTCCCACGCAGCGGTTGTAGACCATGTCGTTCAGGCCTTCATCGCTGTGGGTGGTGGCGGCGACCGGGCAGACGACCTCGCAACTCGCGTTCTCGCACTGCATGCAGGGAACCGGCTGATGGTGAACCGCGGGCGATTCCGAGTCGCCTTCGAAGTAGCGGTCGACCCGCAGCCACTGCATTTCACGGCCGCGCATCACCTGCTCTTTGCCGACGACCGCGATGTTGTTTTCGCTCTGGCACGCGGTGATGCAGGCGTTGCAGCCGATGCAGGCGGAAAGGTCGATCGACATTCCCCACTTGTTGCCGTTGTAGGGGTGAGGCGGATACATGGAGGGCTGAGGCCCCTGCTCCTTGGCCACCTGGGCGAAGGCCGGGTTCGCCTTGAACTGCTCGAAGCTGCCGGTCCGAATCAGATGGCGGTCGGAAGCTTCCTCCATACCCCAATGGTCCTGCGTGCAGCCCATGGCGTACTTCGTGCCCTCACGCGTGATCGAACCGCCGGACCGGAACCAGAGGGAGGCGGAACTGCGAAGCGGCTGGACATCGACGCC
>JANNJB010000885.1:0-1887 GCA_031405615.1 Vicinamibacteria bacterium
GCATGGAAGGTATCGAACGCCGACGTGAACGAAACCCTCAAGGAGAACGGCCGGGGAACCGCGACTCCCGGACAGCACCGCCTTCGCAATACGCTGGTGATCGCCGAGATCTCCCTGGCCCTCGTCCTGCTGGTGGGCGCCGGGCTCCTGCTCCGCAGCTTCTTCCGGGTTATCGAGGCCGACGCCGGCGTCCGCACCGCGGGAGTGCTCGCCGTCAACATCCCCATGCCGGAATCGCGCTACGCCAAACCCGAAACGCGAGTCGCCCTCGTCGAACAGTTGATCGAGAAGCTCAAGGGAACCGCCGGGGTGCGGTCGGCAGCGCTCGCCTTCCCGCTCTTCGGGGGCAATCAGAACTCCTTCAACGTGGAGGGCCGGCCCGAACCGCCACCGGGCCAGCGCCCCTCCACCGACGTTACCCGGGTAACGCCCGACTACTTCAAGACCATGGGCCTGCGCGTGCTCGAAGGCCGCACCGTCGAAGCCACCGACCGCGCCGACACGCCCCCGGTGTGCGTCATCGACGAAACCTTCGCGAAGACTTACTGGCCGGGCGAAAGTGCCATCGGCAAGAGAGTGAAATTTGGAAACCTCAACGACGCCGAGCCGCCGTGGATGCAGGTGGTGGGTGTGGTCGCCCACGTGAAGAATTACGGAGTCGACCAGCCGTCGCGCGTGGAGATCTACCTGCCCTTCTATCAGCGGCCCGCGAGCACCCCGACCATCCTGGTGGAAACCGCAGGCGATCCCGCGAGTCTCACCCCCGGCGTTCGCGAGGCCGTGCGCAGCCTCGATCCGGCCCTGCCGACCTTCGCCGTGCGCACCCTCAACGAGGTGGTGGCACAGCAGATGGCCCCCCGGCGCCTCGCGGTGATGTTGATCAGCGTTTTCGCGAGTGTCGCCCTGCTTCTCGCCGCCATCGGCATCTACGGAGTCATGTCCTACGCAGTGGCGTTGCGCACCACGGAGATCGGCATCCGCATGGCCTTGGGCGCCGAGCGCCACGACATCTCGAGAATGGTCCTGCGCTTCGGAGTGAAGATGTCCTTCATCGGAGTCGCCGTTGGCCTCGTGGCCTCATTCGGCCTTGCGAGAACGATGGCAGGGCTGCTCTTCCAGACAAGTGTCACCGACCCGCCGACGTTCTCGATCGTGCCGCTACTGCTCATGGGAGTAGCCCTCGTAGCCTGCTACGTCCCGGCCCGCAGAGCCACCCGAGTAGACCCACTCGTAGCGTTACGTTCGGAGTAACTACCAACTTGATTTAGCGTTACTGCATGCCCAGGTTCGCCGACGACGTCACCACCGCCCTGCGGCAGATCCGTCGACAACCGGGCTTCGCGCTGGTGGTGATTCTCACTCTCGGCAGCGCGATGGGAATCAGCACCGCCCTCTTCTCCATCAGCGATCAGTCATGGTCGCGAGAATGGCCGGCGCCTCAGGCCGACCGGATCGTGGCAGGGTGGATGCACTTGTCGGTGGCGGAAGCGCGCTACTGGGCGGACCACGCGACCACCTTCGAAGGGTTGGCCGCGCATCAGATCGGTTTCTCGAAACACCGGCTCGAAGGACGCCGCGTCTTCTACGACTTCGTCACCACGAACTACTTCGATGTCCTTCGCGTCCCCTTCGTGCTCGGGCGCAGGTTCGCGGACACCGACGAACACCTCGCCGGGGCAGAGCCCGAGGCGGTGATCAGCTATCGAACCTGGGAGGAACGGTTCGAACGCGATCCCGGGATCATCGGGAAAAGAGTGGCGCTCGGGAGTTCGGCATTCACGATCAGCGGCGTCGCCGCTCCGGGATTTGAAGGCGGGGGCACGCGCCTCCGCAGGCACTTCTGGTTCTCCCTGTCCGCTCGCGAGGCCCTCCAGGTCGGGGGCGCCC
>JANNJB010000886.1:0-8124 GCA_031405615.1 Vicinamibacteria bacterium
CGCGCGCAGGGCGATGATCGACGGGGTGCCCCAGCGTGATCCGACCGGCGCCAGGAGGCCTACGAGCAACCCGCCAACGATGCTGCCCGCCACGATCACGAGTATCGCGCTCGAGAAGGAAAGACCGGACTTCACGGTCGCTCCGGTGATGAACGTGGTGGCGACTATGTTCGCGCCGGCGAAAATCAGGAAGAGGTCGAGCGGGGACTGGGTCTTCTGATCGTCTGGAACCGGTTCGAGATCGGCGGCGTTCATGGATCCACGGGAGTTCACCGGAGACGCCGACGGCGTCGCGCGGCTCAGTACTTCGGGTTCTCTCCCGGCGCTGCGCTTGGTGCTATGCCCGTGGTCAGCTCGCGCACGATCTTCACACCGACACTGGCGCCAATCCGGTCGGCGCCCGCGTCGATCATGGCCTTGGCCGACTTGAGGTCGCGCACGCCGCCTGCCGCTTTCACTCCCATGTCGGGTCCGACCACTCGGCGAAGCAGGGCGACGTCGGCCACGGTCGCTCCGCCGGACGCGAAACCCGTTGAGGTCTTGATGAAGTCGGCGTCGCCCGTGCGGACGAGAACCGCGGCCTTGACCTTCTCTTCGTCGGCGAGGAGGGCCGTTTCGATGATGACCTTCGAGATAGCACCCATGCGGCGGCACACCGAGGTCACGGCTTCGATGTCGTCATGCACCAGCGAGTAGAGGTTCGACTTCAAGGCGCCGATGTTGAGGACCATGTCGACTTCCGATGCGCCGTTCTCGATCACGCGCTTTGTTTCAAGGGCCTTCACTTCGGGGAGAGTCGCGCCGAGGGGAAAACCCACAACCGTGCAGACGCGCGCGGTCGCGCCGCGCAGGGCGTGAGCGCAGTACTGAACCCAGGTGGGATTCACGCAGACCGTGGCGAAACCGTACTGTCGCGCTTCCGCGCAAAGGCGTTCGATGTCGGCCTGGCTCGCCTCCGGCTTGAGCAGGGTGTGATCGATCAGGCTGGCCACGCCGTGCGGGTAGACGTTTGGATCGGCGCGTAGACCGAAGCGGTCCACTCCCGCGAGGGCGAAGTGCGACATGCGGTCGGGACAGCAGCCGTCGACCACGTTGTGGCAGGCGCAGGCCTCGAAGCCAAGGGCGCTCGGGCGGGCATCGAGGGCGGCGAGAACGGCGCGAACCACCGTCTCGACGAGGGCCTGTTGCGAGTGCGCCACCTTGTTGTTCTCCTGACTCAGTTTCTCTCGAGCGCCACGATCTTCGCGACCCTGCGCTTGTGCCGGTCTTCGACACACCGGGAGGATACAAAGAGATTCACCAGGGCGAGAGCCCGTGTCACGTCGACGAGTTTCGCGCCGAGCGTCATCACGTTCGCGTCATTGTGCTCGCGGGCATTCTTCGCCGAGGCCTCGTCGTTGCACATGGCGGCGCGGACGCCCCGGATCTTGTTCGCGGCCATGGCCGAGCCGATTCCCGCCGCATCGATCATGATTCCGAAATCGCACTGTGACGAGGCCACGAGCCGGCCCACCGCGGCCGCAAAGTCGGGGTAGTCGACGGCCTCCGCGCTGTAGGCGCCCACGTCGCGCACGGTGTAGTTCGCCTCGAGCTGGGTCTTGAGCGCCTCTTTCAACGGGAAACCGCCGTGGTCCGAGCCAAGAGCCAGGCAGAGTCGGGCGGTGGCATCGCTCTCGATGATCCGGACGCCGCGGCTTAGCGCGATCTCTCTCGCCCAATCGGTGACGATTGTGCCGGGCTTGACCCGCAGTTCGCCGCCGCGCCCCGCGTTGGCCACGTCTTCGGCGGTAATGATCTCAAAAGCCATGGAGTCGCGCGGCTATGAGCTCAACCGAAGGGGCGGATCCGCGATCGCCTCAGCTCTTGTCGGCCATGATGGCTTGGACCGTGGAGAGCGCGCGTTCCTTCTGGAACTTCTTGAGGACTTCACGCACGCCGGGATGGGTCTTGGTGATCTCGTCCAGGGAGGCGCGAGTGAGTTCGAGACAGTCGCAGTCGACCGCGGCGGTGAGCGTAGCAGTGCGCGGTTTGCCGGTCAGCACCGAGATCTCGCCGAAGAAGTCGCCCTCTTCGAATTCCTGGACCTTGAGGGATTTCCCCTTCGGGGTCTTGACGTAGGCCTTCACCTTGCCGGAGGTGAGGATGAACATCGAATCGCCCGCGGCCCCTTCGGCCACGATCACGTCGCCGGCTTCGAACGAGACGAGTTCGAGGCCGCGCATCACCGCGAGCAACTCTTCGGCAGAAAAGCCGTCGAACAGGGGCGTGGAAAGCCCCTGCGCCTTGGGAGCCTCCTCCTCGGCGTCCGCGGGGACCTCGGCGGGCTCTTCGGCGGGGGCTTCCGGTTCGACCGCGAAGGAATCGTCGAACTCGGCAACCAGATCGGACGCGGGAGCGGGCGCCGGGGGAAGAAGCTGGGGCTCTGGTGTGAAGGCGGCATCGGCCGAGAGCGCCTCGAATCCGAGATCCGGCTCGGGGGCTGGCGCCTCAGTCGAATCAGGCGAGGAATCGCCCAGCTGGATCTCGCTCGATGAGTCGATCTCCTCGAATCCAAACGACATACCCGAAGACGACGTCGGGGGAAGATTCGCGGGCTTCTGAACCGACATCGTGCGGCGGCTCTTGTCCTGGATCAGTTTCGCGAGCCGGTCCTCGACGTCGCGGCGGCCGGGTTCGATCTTCTCGATGCGTTTGAGGATCGCGATGGCCTTGGCGGCGAAACCGTCGCTCGCCTCCTGGTCGGCCAGGGTCAAGAGGACCGGAATAGCCTCGCGGTCCCGGCCGGCCATGACGTAGACGTCGGCGAGCTGCAGGCGCAGACGCCGGTCATGAGGCTTCGCCTGCGTCTGTCCCCGGAGGGCCTCGATGGCCTTGGGGAAGTTCTTCTTAGCGATGAGATCCTGGACCTGGGAGGACATTCTTTACCTGTGCTCTTGTGTTGAAAGACGGGGATGTGCCGTCTTTGCGCGATGTTAGCATCGCCGAACTTTCCTTCTTTCCTGTTTTTTGCTCCCGCCGAGGACCCGCAGCGCGAAGCTCCTCGAACCCCGGGACGATAGGTCTTCATGGCTGGAATCACCACACTGATCGACGACTTGAACAGCACCTTCGCCGGACCGATCGGCCGGGCCAGCGATCTTGTCTTTGGTCCCTGGACCATCGCCCTTCTCTTCGCGGTGGGCCTGTTCCTCACGATCCGCCTCGGCTTCGTTCAGTTCCGCTTCTTCGGCGCCGCCCTTAAGGCGTTTTTTGGCGTCGACGAAGCGAAGGCGAAAGGCGCCCTCTCTCCCTTCCAGACTTTCATGACGGCCCTTGGGGCGACGATCGGCACCGGCAACATCGCGGGTGTGGCGACCGCGATCGTGACCGGCGGCCCGGGCGCTCTCTTCTGGATCTGGATGTGGGGCCTGCTCGCAATGGCGGTCAAGTTCACCGAGGCCGTGCTCGGTGTTTACTACCGACGCGCCGGCGAAGGCGGCCTTCTGGCCGGGCCGATGATCTACCTCGCCGATGGCTTGAAGATGCCGCGCATGGCCTGGCTCTACGCTTTCGTCGCGGGCGTCGCCGCCCTCACCACCACGCCCTTCACGCAACCCAACTCGATCGCCGACGTGATGAACTCGCAGTGGGGCGTCCCGAAGATTGCGACCGGCATTCTGCTCGCGATCCTGTGCCTCGTCACGATCATCGGCGGGGTCAAGACGATCGGCCGAGCGCTCGAGAAAGCGGCGCCCCTCAAGGTCATCCTGTACCTCACCGGCGGCGCGATTGTGCTTATCTCCCATGCCGCAGCGCTGCCGGCCGCGTTCGCGATGATCTTCAAGGGCGCCTTCGGGCTCGACGCGGCGCTCGGCGGAACCGCGGGCGCTGGGATCATGCTCGCCATGCGCTACGGGATCGCCCGCGGCATTTACGCGAACGAGGCCGGGTACGGCACCGCGGCCGTGGTCTACGGGGCCGCCCGCAGCAAGGACCCCTTCCATCAGGGCCTGAACGCGATCATGGAGGTGTTCATCGTCTCCTTCGTGACGAGCTCGATCAGCGCGTTGTCCATCATCGTCACCGGGGTGTGGAAGGCCGGCCCCACGGGGGCCGCCGCAGTGGCGGGCGCTTTCGAGTCGACCATGCCCGGCATTGGCGGGTCGCTGGTGGCGGTCTGCGTGTTTCTCTTCGGCTACACCTCCCTCACCGGCTGGTCGTACTACGGGGAGCAGTCGCTCGAGTTCATCTTCGGACGGAAGATCGTGATGCCGTACCGATGGATCTATTGCGGGCTGGTGGTGGTGGGGGCCACGAGCCGCGTCGACCTCGTGTGGAACTGGGGCGATCTCATGAACAGCCTGCAGATCTTCCCGAACCTCGTCGGGATCATCGGGCTTTCCGGAGTGGCGGCGAAGATTCTCAAGGACCGGCACCGCGCATGAAGGCGCCCGAGGATCTGTGGATCGGCGCTTCCGCCCAAGCGCTCGCGCGCGAGTTCAAGACGCCCCTTTATGTCTATTCGAGAGAGCGGATCGAGGCGGCCTATACCGGCTACGAGCAGGCCTTCGCCTCCGTCCCGCACCGAATCTGCTACGCGCTCAAGGCGAACCCTTCGGTCGAACTGTTGAAGATCTTCGCGGCGAGGGGTGCGGGCGCCGACATCGTTTCGGGCGGGGAACTTCGCCAGGCGTTGCGGGCCGGATTCAAGCCGGAGGACATCGTCTTCTCGGGAGTGGGGAAGACTGACGAGGAGCTGGCGCTTGGTCTCGAGCGCGGGATCGGCGAGTTCAACGTCGAAAGCGAATCGGAGCTGCGTCGACTTTCCGCTCTTTGCGCGTCCCGGGGCGCTTCGGCCTTCGTGACCCTCCGCGTCAATCCGAACGTCGACCCGAAGTCGCACCCGTACATCTCCACCGGCCTGCGTGAGAACAAGTTCGGCGTGCCGATCGAGGATGCCGCGCGCCTCCTCCGCGCGGCGAGGACACTCCCCGGCATCGAGGTCGAAGGCGTCCAGTGCCACATCGGCTCTCAGTTGCGCGACCTCGGGCCCGCCGCCGAGGCGGTTCGAGCCATCGCCTCGCTTTCAAGGACGCTGCTCGCCGAGGGTTTCCCCCTTCGCACCATCGACATGGGCGGCGGCCTCGGGGTCGACTACGACGGCGCCGGCGCTCCAACTCCCCATGACCTCGCGGCGCTCGTCCTCCCTCACATCAAGGATCTTGGCCTCAAGCTTCTCCTCGAGCCCGGCCGGTCGCTGATCGCGGCGGCGGGCGCCCTTCTGACGCGGGTGGTCGCGGTGAAGACAAACGGCGCGCGCCGCTTCTTCATCACGGATGCGGGCATGAACGACCTCCTGCGGCCCTCGCTCTATTCCGCGTATCACGAGATCGTGAACCTCTCGGGAGCCGAGAGCGCGCCCATCGTCACCGCCGACATCGTGGGGCCGGTTTGCGAGAGCGGGGACTTCTTCGCGAAGGAGCGCCAGGTCCGGGACGCCGTCGAGGGCGACCTCTTCGCGATTCTCGATGCCGGCGCGTACAGCTTCTCGATGGCCTCGAACTACAACTTCCGTCCCCGAGCGGCAGAGGTCCTGATCGAAGGAGAGACGCCCCGGCTCATCCGTCGCAGGGAGACCTTCGAAGACCTCATCGCCTGCGAAACGTAGGCGGCCCCCGGACTCATGGCAGCTCGACCGCGCGCGGCGTTGATCTACAACCCGAATGCAGGCCGAAGGCGGCATGGGCGGACGATCGATGGAATGATGTCGGCGCTGGGAACGGCCTACGAGATCTCCGCCTCGCCGACCCGCGGTCCGCTCGATGCCATCACACTCGCGCGCGAGGCCGCCTCGCGTGGCGACGCAGCAGTCTTCGCGTGGGGAGGTGATGGGACGATCCGGGAGGTGGTGGAAGGAATGCTCGGTTCGCCGACGATGCTCGGCGTCCTACCGGGCGGGACGTTCAACGTGGTGGCTCTCGCGATAGGCCTTCCCCGAAATCCGGTGGAAGCGGCGCGCCTCCTCGCGAAGGCGACGCCCAGCGCCCGGGACGTGGGCCTCATCGCGTCCACGCCCTTCCTCCTGCAGGCGACCGCCGGTCTCGACGGCTTCCTCATGCACCAGCTGCGCGCCGACCTCAAAGCCCGCATCGGCAAGGCGGGTGTTGTGATCGACGGCCTGCGCGGCTTTGCGAAATATCGGTTTGAGCCGTTCGACGTCGAGGTGGACGGCGAGCCGCACCGCGTGACCGGCGCGGCCTTCGTCAACATGACCGAGTACGCCGGCACGTATCGGTATGTGCCCGGCGCGCGCTGGGACGACGGCATCGCCCACGTGGTCCTCTTCAAGGGGCGCTCGCACCTGCAGGCCCTGATGTTTACCCTCGGTATCGCCCTGGGCCGCCATCACCTGCGCCGGGATGTCCTGATCAAAGAGGCGAGGCGCATGACGATCCGCGCCCAGGAGGGCTTGCATCTCCAGACCGACGGCGATCCGTGGAAGGGAGCGCTTCCCGCGACCTGCGAACTCTCGTCGCAGCGGATCCAGGTTCTGATCCCGCTAGGAAAATAGAAGGGGCAGCCGTGAGGCTGCCCTTTTGACTCGTGAGGTGGGTGACCTCAGCGGACGGAGATGAGACCGTTGCCGCCGGAAAGACCGGCCTCCTGCACACGCTGGAAGTCGACCAGGCTCTTGTTGTAGTCGGCGATGGCGCGGATCTCCGAGACCTCCGCGAGGGCGAGGTCGCGCTGAGCCTGCGTCACCAGGAAGTTCGTCGACATGCCGGCCGCGAACTTCTTCTCTTCGGCGTCGAGGCGGCGCTGTTGAAGAGTCCTCGCCGCCTGGGTGGTCGCCACGCGCTTGAAGTTGGTTTCCACCGAGCGCGACGCGGTGCGCACCTCGCTCGCGATCTGAAGCTCCGAACGGCGCAGGACCGATCGGTATTGGTCGAGGGCCAGCTGGCCGCGGGCGGCCGCGTTCTTACCGACGCGATTGAAGATCGGATAGGAGAATTGGACGCCCACGTTCCATGTGGGGAAATCACGGCCGACAACTTCAGAAAGCGCGTCGCTGTAACCGCCGGTCAGAGGAGTGGCGAGGGGTGAGCCGGATTGAAGGTCGCGCAGCTGAGTGCCGCCCGCACCTACGGTTCCGTAGTTGGCGAAGAGATCGAGCGAAGGCTTGCGGCCCTGGAGCGCGAGACTCACCTGGTCCTCGAGATTCTGCAGGTTCTTCTGGAGCACCTGGTAGTCGATCCGCTTCGCGAGCGCGGTATTGATCGCGGCATCGGCATCGACGGGAACCGGTTGCGCGGTGGGACGGTCGGTGGCGACGATCGTCGTCTTCCAGGCCTCAGGATCGTTCCTGGGAAGAATCGCGCGCTTGATCGCGTCCTGCGCCTCGGCCAGCGCGTTCTCCGCGATAACCACGCCTTCCTCGCGCGTGGCGACCTCGGATTCCGCCGCCACCACGTCGAGGGGGGCGAGGGTGCCGACATTGACCTTGATCTGATTCTCATTCAGGAACTTCTGAGCGAGGGAGAGGCTCTTGCGCTGGGCGCTCAGGTTCTCCACCGCGTAGATGAGGTCGTAGTAGAGCTTCCGGACATTCGCGAGCGTCGACACCACGATCGAGCGGAACTGGAGATCGGTGATCTCCTTGTTGCGCTTGGTCACTTTCAGGTTCAGGCGGTTCTGGTCGATGGAACGGTTTCGCAGGAGCGGCTGGGTGAAGTTGGCATTGAACGACGAGTTGTAGGTCGGGTTGAACGTGGTGATGAGGCTGTTCGTGCTCGCCCGGTTGTTGTTGAAATCCACCCGGAACGCGCCGCCGGTCTGAATCTCCTTGCTCGCGCCAAAGTTGTACACGATGCTGTCGCTCTCGACCGTGGCGCCCCCCTGGAAGACATTGGTGGCTTTGCTGGTGCGCGACTGCTTCTGCACGGTCGAGAAAACCACCGGGTCATAGACCGAGTTCGCATCGCTGATGTTGAGATCGGCGCCTTCCGGCGTGAACTTCTCGACCGCGAGGTCGGCGTTGTTCTCGAGCGCCCTCTGGACCGCTTCGTCGGCGGTGAGTGCAAGGACCGGGCCGCTGGGTGCTATCACCGGGGACGGCGGCGACACTCAGCGGCGCAATTTTGTATC
>JANNJB010000887.1:0-4061 GCA_031405615.1 Vicinamibacteria bacterium
CGTGGTGGGACCCGTGACCCGAGCCCCGCGCGGGATCCCCGTGCACGAGCGCGTGCGGTCGCGGGATCAGAAGAACGTCGCCGATACGTTCGACGTCCAAAACGTTGCGGGCCATCTCGATGGTCTTTGACGTCGGCCACCCCACCTGCTCATCGACGAGCAGGACATCCTCCACTTCCTCCGCGAAGTGGGTGACGAGGAGACGCTTCGCGGCCTGGCCCATCTCGGCCCGAGGGACCTCGCGGCCCGCCGGTCCGCAGGGCCCATCGACCGTGCGTTGCGGAAACGGCCCGGCAAAGGCGAGGTTCCACGACGTGTCCGTGGCCAGCACCTGGGCGCCCACGGGATCCAGGCACAACGCCTCGGCGAGCATCCGCGACACGCGTGCCTGGAAGGTCGGCAGCGCCCGGCCGCTCGTCACCAGGCGTCCGCCAGTCCGCGTCTCCCCGACCCTCGGCGCCTCCGGGATCGGGGAGAAGCCGTGGTCCGCGGAGAGGGCCACCAGCACTTCACCGGGTGCGAACCTCTCGTCGAGTGCGGTGAGGATGCGGCCGAGCTGGCGGTCGACGCGACGGATCGCGTCGTCCGCTTCGGCCGACTCGGTGCCGTAGGCGTGGGCTACGATGTCGTGGGCGGCGAGCGATACGTTGAGCACGTCCGCCTCGAGCCGCCGGCCGAGACTCAGCCCCTCGTCCCCGATGACCGTCACCACGAGGTCGGTGACGATCTCGTCCACGAGCCCGCTCTCGTAGAGCGCTTCGAAGTACCCGCCCGGGAACTGGTCCAGCCGGTGGTCGAACCCCAGACCCAGGCTCGGAATCTGGTAGGGCGCGAGGTCGAACGCCGAGAGCGAAAGTCGCCCGGTTCCGTCGAGCTGCTTCCAGAGCAGGCCAAAGCGGCCGGGCAACTGCGTTCCGCCCCGCTCGCGGTTGAAGCGGTCCACCATCGCCTTCGACGTCGATCCCGTGATGCCGACGGTGTCGTAGGCCAAAGATGTGACCATGCGCCCCGAGGTCTTGTCGTACCAATAGACGACGTGGCGGGGATCGCGCCCGGCGAGGAAGGCCGCGGACCGGTCTTTGGGCGACAGGGAGACCACGCGACTGTCCGGCCGCGCCTGCACGAGGAGGTCGCCGAGCGTGGGGACGCGCAGCGCGGCAGGCCCCTGGATGGCGGGACCCGGCGGGCGATCGGGGAGCGGCCGGCCATTGCGGAGGGCGAACTGCCACTCTGCATCGTCCCCGTCGAAAACGACGGTGGACCCGCCCGGGCCCCCGCCGATCAGGGCCTTGGACCGGCCCATCTCGCCGGAGCGGCGCCACATCTCGAGCTCACGCGCGTTGGCGAAGACGTACCGGCGGCCCTCCTTGTCGACCTCGTGGTAGAAGAGCGGCGGCTGGCCCGGCACCGCCGGGGGTCCCGGCTGCTCGATCGAGCTTACGACCCTCGTGGTTCCGTCAACGGCGCGGACGAACCAGCGGTTACCGACCACGCCGGTGACTCGGGGCGGCGCGCCGGTCGAGAGGGCGGCATGCCCGGGCGACGTCTCGGTGTTGAGATGCCGGTAGTTGGACCGCGTGAAGACATGACCCTCGTCGAGCAAACGCTTCAGGCCCCCCACGAGCAGGGGCCGAGCCTGCTCCAGTCGGGGCCAGGAAACGCCGTCGATGACCACGGTCACGAGAAGCTTCATGGGCGGCGGCTCGGAACTTGGCGCCGCGGCGATGGCGCTGGCGGCGACGGCGATGGCGACGCCAGCAAGCAGAAGGTCGGTCGGTCGCATCACATTCTTAAATGCGCCGGCTGGTCTGCCCGCGAGCGAGCGTCCGAGGCGCGCTGTCTCAGAAGGAACTCGTCGAGCCCTTGTGGCAGGAGAGAGGCCAGCAGCTTGATCCGCGCCTCGAGATCACGCAGCACACCGCGCCAGGAGCGAAGGCGGTCTTTCTCGCCGCCTTCATGCTGGCGCGGGTCGTCGACGAGCCACTGCACCAGAGGTGGGTTGCCGGGGATGCTTAGATCGCCCTCGATGGGATCGAGGGTGATTACGAGGTCGATCGCTCCGTTGAGCGTCCCCAGCCGCTCCGAGAGGAGCTCTGGAGTTTGCGTGGTCGTATAGAGTTCGTCGCGCAGCGCCTGGGCGGCGCCGGGATCGATGCGGTCGGCCGGTTCGAGCCCCGCGCTCACAGATCTGAATCGGGGCGCGCCCCATCTCGAGACCAGAGCCTCGGCCATCAACGTCCGTCCCGCGTTCGCACGGCCGAGGAACAGAATCAGATAGCTGGGCATGAGCGACCCGGCTTCAGCCTGCCACCGCCGCATGACAATTCCGTGACAGCGGATCCGGTCGGCGGACTTAAAAGCCTGGGTCAGGGTGCCCCGGACAGCATGTCCAGGCGGTAGAAGAAGAAGTTCCGACCGACGCTGTTCATGGCCACAAAGAGGCCTCGGGGAAAGCGTGGCCCAAATGATCCTCCCATGATGTCGATCCCGTCGGTTTCGTCGGACTCAAGGTTCAACACGGCAAGGGGCGCTTCCCCATCCTTGGCTTCGGCCGAAAAAACGAACATCCGGCTCCCGCCCACAATCTGGTCGGTGGCGAAAACCGCGTCGCCGCCACGATAGCGACCCAAGCCCACTCCCTCCCGATCGCCTTGAAATCCGGTGGCGCCGAGCCTCCCCAGGAGACCGGATGGCCCCTGGTGCTCGGGGTCCGCGCGCCAGACATGGATCGCCACCTTCTCTTCAGCCAGATAGACCCGGCTCCGTGCATCATCGACGGCCAGTGCCTCGATCTCCTGACCGGGCCCCGCCTCGCCTATTTCGCGAACCTTCGTGAGCGTCGGCTTCCCTTCGATGTCCGCATCGAGCCGGTATTGCCAGACATAGCCGGACAAAGGCCCGGCGCTGCGGCTGACAATCAAAAACACCGCCCGATCCGATGGCCTGCGGTAGAAGGCGATACCCATCGGTTGGCCATGCTCGAAAGGTTCGCCTTCGAAGACGGGCAGAGCCTGCTTCGTGATCTCAGCGACCCCACTGGGACCGATCGAGTACAGGCGCACCCCGCGCGCATATCGCTCGGTCACGGCCACCAGGTCGACTTGCCGCCGCCCCAGCAAGACTCCGGCCTCGATGTCTACATTGTTCGGCCGGTCCAGCCCCAGAACAAGCTGAACCGTCTTGCCGTCGAGATCCAGAACGGCGATGCCCCCATTGGGAGCCGGTTCCTTGATGGTGACCACCACCAAACTCGCGGCCGGTGTCTTTTGGTTTCTCCAGATGGCGGGATCGTCAACGTCGCCTGGGAGGGCCGTGCTTCGCACCAAGGGCGGCGCGGCGATTCCGCCCGCTACCAGCAAGACGAGCAGAGCGATGGACATCAGAATCTCAAGCGGCTGGCGAACTGGATCGAACGCGCGGTGCCCGTTCCCGTGGGCCCCGAGTTGAGGGGCGTGAGCACCCCAAAGGTCAGGGGGCTCGAGATGTTCACCGAAGGATTTCCGTATTGGGCACGATTCAGCACGTTGAAGATCTCCACCCTCAACTCGACGCGTTTGGCCCCGGCCAGTACCACGCTCCGTGACAGCATGGCGTCGATCTGAAAGGCGCCGGGACCACGCAGGAAGTTGCGGGGCACATTGCCGCTCGACCCCGCAGCCGGGGCCGCGAAGGCGGTGATGTCGAAGTAGCGCTGAGGAGTCTGCGCCGCCGGTATCGCCGTCGCTCCTGGGACCAGGTTCGGCCGCTGCCCATCCCCGCTGCCGTCAGGCCCAACGTGGCTCACGGTGACGTTCACCGGGCGGCCCGTCCGCGCCGTGACTACGGATGCCAGAGTCCATCCACCGCGCTGCATCACGGCGTTGGCCGAGAAGGAGTGGCGAATATCGAAGTCGGCCGGACCTTGGTCGCAGGCCGGGCAGGAAGAGATCATCAACTGGCTTCCCTCTCCGTTGCCGGCGTTGTTGTCGGTTGCTTTCGCCAACATGTACTGGGCCTGAATGAGGAGTCCCTGACGCGCCTGGCGAGTGAGACTCGCGTTCAGCCCGTTGAAGCTGCTTGAC
>JANNJB010000888.1:0-4995 GCA_031405615.1 Vicinamibacteria bacterium
TGCCGGTCGAGTGCGTGGTGCGTGGGTATCTCGCAGGCTCGGGCTTCAAGGACTACAAGAAGACGGGTTCGATCTGCGGCCTGACCCTTCCCGAGGGTCTAGTCGAATCCCAGAAGTTCCCCTTCCCGCTCTTCACGCCCGCGACCAAGGCCGAGACCGGTCACGACGAGAACATCTCCTTCGAGCAGATGGTGAAGGTCATCGGCTCGGAACACGCGGAGACCGCGCGCGGAGCGTCGCTTTCGATCTATGAGAAGGCGCGCCGACATGCCGAGACGGCGGGCCTCACCATCGCCGACACGAAGTTCGAATTCGGCATTGTGGAAGGCAGGCTCATCTGGATCGACGAGGCCCTCACTCCAGACTCGTCGCGATTCTGGGAAGCCTCCGCGGTTGTCGCAGGAAAGACGCCGCCGAGCTTCGACAAGCAATTCGTCCGCGACTACCTCGAGACACTCACGTGGAACAAGACCTACCCGGGCCCGGATCTGCCCGCGGAGGTCATCGCAGGAACGCGCTCGCGGTACCTGGAAGCGTTTCGACGGCTGACGGGGAGAGATCTGCCGGGGATTGAGTAAGGCCGGGCTCGATCGCCGCGGGGGTCTGAGGCACGCGCGGCCCGTTCCCGCCCCCGATCCCGATCCCGAACCCGATCCCGAGAGCGCATCGCGGGTCGACCCGGCGGCCCCCCAGTCATCGCGAGCGACCCGGCGTGTTTCGGGGAGCGAAGCGATCCTCGTCTCACCGCGACGCTTCGTGCCGAGGATTGCTTCCTCGGCGCTTCTCGATGGCCTCGTCGCAATGACGGAGGGGGTCGGGGACAGTTTCGGGTTCGGGAGGAGGTGATCGACTCTTACGCGCCGTCGACCTCGAAACCGTCCCCGACCAGCCGGACGAGGCCGCCCTTCGCAAAGGCGTTCCTCATTCCCTCATCGCTGGTCAGAACAAGGCTGCAGTCCAGGACGTACTTCACTTACCGCGGACCGTCTTCTCGAAGATCGCGAATGTCCTTATGGTTGTCGAGAGAGCCCATGGTCGCCCGTAGGCGTTCACGACGCCCAAGGATCCGCTCCACCAGCGGGTCTCTGGGGCCGGCCTCGGCCTCGCGAGCGAGGAAATCGACGTAGGCCTCCGCCTTCTCCCTCTTCTCGGGCGGCAGGGCGGTGATGCGTTCCAGCAGATCAGCGGTGCTCATGGCGACTCGAAATTCTACGCCCGCCGGCCTTCGAGGGACCGCGGAGGTACCGGCGCGAAATGTACGTGGCTTCGTGGCTGGAACCGTCGCGGTCGGAAACGGACTGTCGCTCTAGGCCCCCGGTCTTCGCTCGCCGAACGGAGTGGCTTCGCCGGGGGTGACGTGAGTGTCCAATCGGCTTGGTAGTGGGGCGGCCGCTAAACTCCGCCGCGCGTTCGCCTCATCGCGATCAGTACCGCGAGGAGCGCTTGCTCCCAGGCCGGGCGGTGGAGCCGGTAGTAAAGGCGATGGCTCTCGTCGTAGGCGTGGCGGGCGCGCTTCGAGGCCTTGGCCATGCTCGTGCCGAGTTCGTGGAGGACGACTGCCTGGGGAACAAACCGGACCTTGCCCCCTGCCTTGCGAAGGCGCAGACAGAGGTCGGCATCTTCTTCGTATAGAAAATACCGCTCGTCGAAGAAGCCGACGGCGCGTGCCGCTGACATCCTGAGCAGCATGCAGGAGCCCGAGATCCAGTCGACCTCACGCTCCTCCTGTGTGGCGACCCGCCACGATTCGAGCGCCTCGGCCTGCCCCGCTTTCACGCCCTTCACGAGTTTCCTCTGCCGGTACTCGGCGAGCGGGCTCAGGTCCGGCCCGAAGCTCACTTGCGGTCGTCCGTCTCCGTAGACCGTCTTCGGCCCGAGTGCGGCGGCCTCCGGATGACGATCCGCGGCGGCGAGCAACTGCGGAATCAGGGACGAGGTCAGCCGGGCGTCGGGATTGAGGATGAGGGCGAACTCCGTCTCAACCAGGCGCAGCGCGCGGTTGTTGCCCTTCGAAAATCCCTCATTGCCTCCGGCTCGAACGGCGGTCGCGAACGACGTTGCCTGCGCGAGTTCGAACGATGAATCGGAACTCGCATTGTCGACGACGACCACGCGATGGCCGTCCGCGTGCAGTTCGATCGAGGCAAGACAGTCTCCGAGAACGTCGGCGGAGTTGTACGAAACGATCACCACCGTGACCCGCGCCGAGGTCATGTTGCCGCCCTTTCCAGCACGCCGAGGGTCTGCGCTGCGGCCCTTTCCCACGAGAAGTCCTTCGCTCGCTCGCGGCCCTTCTCGCGCAGGTCGGCGCTCGTCACTGAATCGGAAAGGACTCGCGAGAGCGCATCCGCGACTGTTGTCTCTTCGGGCTCGACCACAAGCGTGCCGCTCGAGAACAGCTCGTTGAGGCTGCTGCGATTCGCGATGAGCGTGGGCACTCCGCGAGACATCGCCTCGAGGGTGGGAAGACCGAAGCCCTCGTACTCGGAGAGGAAGACCGCCACGTCGGCCGCGGCGTAGTGGCATGCGACAAGATCGTCCGAGACGAATCCCGAGACCTGCACGGCGCTCTCGCAGCCCAGACTCGCCGCGAGGGCCGTCAGGTCCTCGAACGGATGCGAACGATTCTCGCCGATGATGCCGAGCCGCACCGCCGGATGCTTCTCGCGAAGGCGCGCCACCGCCCGCACGAGCGCGCTCACGTTGCGGCGCCTCAGCACCGTCCCGACGGTGACGATGTAGGGGGCACCCTCATCAAGACCGAGTGCTTCTCGCGCCGCTTCGCGGCCCGGTCCCAGCGGCAGGTCGTCATCCGGCCCGTGGAGAATCACCACGCTCTTGTCCGCGACAGCAGAGCCCAGACGATGCCGGATCTCGCCCTTCGTGAACTCCGAGAAGGCCAGGACCGACCGCGATACCCGGGCCGACCATCGAGCCATGATCCGCCGCCGCAGGCCGTGGGTAAAGCCGAACTCCTCGGGCCGGGCGAAGAAGGAGAGATCGTGGATCGCGGTGACTCGCGGAACCGATCCGACGAGCGGGCAGGAATAGGCAGGCGACAGCAAGACGTCGATTCGATCGGTGCGCAGCGCCCCGGGCAACGTGCGCTGTTCCCAGATCAGCGTTTGCCCTCCCGGGAGGACGCGTGTCTCGAGGCGGGGAGACTCGAAAGGCAGCGCCACCGGCGACGCGGTGTAAATGACGAATTGATGCTGCTCATGGAGCACAAAGCGGCGGAGCAGGCTGCGAAGGTACCGGCCCACGCCGGTGGGCTTTCCCTCGAGTTCGCGACCGTCGATCCCGATCCGCAGCGCGCGCGACGTAGCGCCGTTCATGTCCCGAGAACTTTCCGATAGAACACGAGCGTCGCCTCCGCAGTCCGGTTCCAGTCGAAGCGTTTGCTCTGCTCGAGGCCGAGGGAACGAAGCTCGCTTGCGCGATCTTTGTTCGTGAGCACGAGTTCGAGGGCCTTCACGATGGCGCTCGTATCCCGAGGCTCGACGAACTCGGCCGCAGATCCGGCAACCTCGCTCAGGGACGACCCTCTCGAGCAAATGACGGGAAGACCCGCAGCCATCGCTTCGACGACGGTGAAGCCGAAACCCTCCTCGAAGCTCGCGAGGACAAGGCACGCGGAAGCGCTCATCAGGCAGCGGATTTCGTGAGTCTGCAGGTAGCCGGTGGAAATCACGCGCGCGCGGCCCTTGGCCGAAGTGGATCTTGAAGCGTCGGGTCCGACAAGGACCAGCGGAGGAACGTCCGGCCCCCTGGTCGAGAGCGCGGCATGGGCCGCGACGAGACCGTCCACGTTCTTCCGCTTCTCCTCGCTGCCCACATACAGGATGGAACCGCGCGGTACGTTCAGGCTGCGGAGCACTCCCTCGACCTGACCGGCCGACGGCTCACGCCGGAAGGCCTCGTCAAGACCGTAAGGCGTCACGCAAATCCGTTCACGCGGCACTTTCAGAAGCTGTTCGACCTCGCGGGCGGTGTGCTCGGAGGGACAAATGATCCCGTCAGCGCGTTGGGCGTGGTCAAGAACCAGGGGCGCGTAATCGCGTCGGATCTCACCCCCCGTCATCTCCTTGTGCTTGAAGAAGAACAGGTCGTGGATGCTGATGATCCGTTTCGCTTTCCGCACAGGAGTGAGCAAGGCGTGGGGGGAATGCACGAGATCGAACTCGCGTCCGCACAACGTCTCGATGGGCGGCCAGGACATCCGGTTCCATGCGAGGTTCAGGGCGCGAACGGGAATGTGCCGGTCGACGAGGTCGACGTTGGGCCCCGCCAGGGGATGGGACCAACGCTCTCGAAGGGACGCAGAGAAGAGAGTGAAGCGGGAGTCTCGGTCGAGACGAGGAAGCGACTCCGCGAGCGCGCCGATGTAGACCCCCACGCCGGTGGGCCTTGAAAGCGCCGGACGAACGTCGAGCGCCACTCTCATCAGCCTGGATGCTATACGCGGGCCGGAGGAAAGGCCAAGGGAGGAAAGCGCTTTGCCCGGCCTTTGCTAAACTTCGCGCTCCTCAACGGGCATCGCGTCCTCAACCAGGCCAGCTTCGGACCGCGGTCGAGGCTCGAGGGGCGCACCCTCAGACCAACCCCCTCAACCAACCCCCTAACCAACCAGCAAAGCCAGATCCAGCAAGGACTTCAAGACCGCATGAAAATCGGGGTTATCGGTACGGGATATGTCGGTCTCGTCGCCGCCGCGTGTTTCGCCGAGAACGGCAACAGCGTCATCGGGGTCGACATCGACGAGGCCAAGATCAAGGCGCTCCTCGCCGGCTCAATCTGCCAACGTAGCGAATACAACTCGATCACGTCCCGAAGGCTCAGCTTCAGGTCATTCGTCATCAGGATCTTCAGGTCGTCAGGGGTAGCAGTTTGTAGATCTTTTTTCATTGTCGAAAAAACAAGCCGGACCTCGCCGACCGAGTGCACCGTTTGTTTCTCCTGGTGGACGTAAAACGTCCGGGGTTTTGCTTTCGGCCC
>JANNJB010000889.1:0-13578 GCA_031405615.1 Vicinamibacteria bacterium
AGGATCCGGCTGGATGAGATCGACTGGGGCGGCGTCTCGGTGAACGGCATTCCCCCCCTCGACCAGCCCAAGACGTTGCCCGCCGCCGAGGCGAAGTTCATGGCGGATCGGAACGTGGTTTTCGGCGTGGTCATCAATGGAGAGGCGCGCGCGTACCCGAAGCGAATCCTCGCGTGGCACGAGATGGCGCTCGACACCCTGGGCGGCGTCAAGCTCGCGGTCGTCTACTGCACGTTGTGCGGGACCGTGATCCCCTACGAGACGGTCGCATCGGGTCGAGCGTTCACGCTCGGGACGAGCGGTCTGCTCTACCGCTCCAACAAGCTCATGTTCGATCTCGAGACGAAGTCGCTCTGGTCGACTCTCGAAGGCAAGCCGGTCGTGGGGCCGCTCGCCGACCGCGACATCGTTCTCAAATACCGACCCGTGGTGACCACGACCTGGAAGGAGTGGCGGACGAAACATCCGCAGACCACGGTGGTGTCTCTCGAAACCGGCCACACCCGGGACTACGACGAAGGGGTGGCCTACCGCGGCTATTTTTCCCACGACGATCTGATGTTCGAAGTTCCCGAAGAAGACAAGCGTCTGAAACGAAAGGCCGAGGTCGTGACCTTCTTCGCGGGTGAGGAACGAAGGCTCGTTCCGGTGGCGATCGATTCGGCTCTCTTGAAGAGAAATCCGGTGCACATGTTCGAGGCGGCGGACACCCTCTGGCTCGCGCTGACCACGGAGGGGGGCGCCAACCGCATCTACCGGGCGGGGGCGACGCGTTTCGTTCGTATGACCGAGAGCGAAGTGTTCGACGACCAGGGGCGCGCCTGGAAGATTCTCGAGGACCATCTTGACGGTCCAGACGGCGAAACTCGACCGCGAGAACCCGCACGCCGCACGTTCTGGTTCGCGTGGTTCGCGCAGTTTCCCGAGACTGTCCTGCTTCGCTAGGAGCCTGCGTCGGCGGCCGTCTCCAGTTGCTTGATGCGCCACGAAACCATGCCGTCTTTGTTCTTCTCCGTCCAGAAGGCGACGAAGCGGCCGCTCGACGCCACGACCCTCGGGAAGTCCGCCTTGACCCCGCCGGGTGAGAGCCGGCGGAAGGCCGACCAGGTTGCGCCTTCGTCCCGGGAGTGCTTCATGCCGACGACGAAACCATCGTCTTGATCGGTCATGTCGTAGACGATCACAAGCTCCTTGTCCATGGAGGCAAGGTCGGAGTGCTGGCCCTTTCCTTCCCCCACCGCCGCGGGAGAGCTCCAGGTGCGGCCGTTGTCGGCGGAGACGAGGTAACTGACCCCGCGGAAGTCCCTCATCCCGCTGAAGACCGTGGAATGCAGACGCTCCGCGGGACCCTTGCCGGTCGCCGCAAGACCACCGCCGGTGAAAGGGCAGGCGTTGATGGGCCACTTGAAATCGCCCACGGCGGAAAGTCTTTCCCAGGTGGCGCCGGAATCCTTCGTGAGGGCGATCGCCATGTTGCGCGGATCCTTGTCGCGGTAGAGCAGATGAGACTCGCCCGGCCGCAAGGAGATCATCTTGTTCCAGCAGCACTCACACGTGAGCTTGTCCACGGTCTGGGTCGGGGCCCAGGTCTTGCCAAAGTCCTTCGAGGCGGCAGAGAAGAGGCCTCGGGTGGCCCGGGTCTCGAGCCACACCACGTGGAAGACGCCCGACTGGTCGGCGAGCGCCTCGATGAAGGCGTGGCCCTTTTTCGAATCGTCATCGGCGGGGTTCGAGCCCTTCTGCCAGGTCCGGCCGCCGTCGTCGGATCGCGCGGTCCCGAAGGGACCAACCCCGTGGTTGCCCTCGCCGGGCGTGGTCCAGACCACGAAGATGTGATCGCCCTGGGCCGCGATCTGGGGATCGAGGCCGCGCATCGCGTTCGATATGGTCGTGCCGCTCATCTCGACCTTTGTTTCGGCATTCCAAGTGAGGCCGCCGTCGCGCGACCGGCGGTGGCTGAGCGTCGGCCCCGCTTCGGTCTCGGTGGCCACCACGAGGTCGAGGATGTCGTTCTGCGCGTACACATCGAGACTGACGACGCTGCCGATCTTCTCCTTCGGGGCGACGTGCTCCGTCGCGTTGTGGTCCTGGGCGTGCGCGTCGCCTCTGGCCAGCAGCACGAAGCAGATGGCGATCAGCAGGGGAGCTTTCTTCATGGCCTATTTCTTCTCGCCTTTCCATCTCTTGAATTGATCCCAGCTGGTCATGCTGGGGCGCGAGTCGTCGGGCGGAGGCGCCGACTGGAAGATCGGCCAGTGTGTCCGGATTTCCGTTTTCACCACCTCCGGCATTTCATCGAAGCTCTCGAGGCGCAAACCCGCGGTGTTGAAGACCACCACGCCGGCCCGGCCGCCCATTTTCATCCACGGGAGCCATTTCGACACGCGAACCCAGGTCAGCACGCGGTCCTTCACGTAGGTCGTGTTCGGATCGGTCAGATCGTCGATCTTCGCCGCATCGGTGCCGAACTCCATGGCGTGATACGTGCCGCCGACGTAGTCCTGGTAATCGCCGCCGAGAGGATTCGTGTAGAAGAGTCGCGCCGCGCCACCCCCGCCGAGGACCCACCCGTCCTTGATCTCGCCGCGCAGAGTCCTTGGTGTTCCGTCCGCGGCATGGGCGTAGGTTGGCTCGCGCATGCTCACCGGGTCGTTGGCTACGTGGAGCACCTCGACTTCTTCACCGGTCCAGGGATTCTTCCATTTCCTCAGAACCTCGCCCGAGTCCTTGTCGACGTAGATCAGCATCTCCCGCGACACCGAACGGTAGCCGGGGCCGCGCTTCGGATCGGAGAACGACTTGCAGGTACGGAAGTTCATTCCGTGGACGCCTAGGAGCAGCCGGTCCTTCTCTCCGGGAATCCGCGAATAGACATTCCCCTTCCACCAGTAGAGGGCTTCCTTGCCGTCTTCGGTGGAACACGAGGTCTTGCGATCGATGGCGATCACGTCCTCGGGCTTGTTGATATCGAGCCGCGGCTTGGCGGGAGGGGCGGTCCGCTTCTTCTGGGCGGCTTCAGCGTCGCTCGAAAGCAGCGCATTGAAACCGCAGACGAGGGTCAAGGCGGCAGCGAGCGCCCCCCTCACCGGGAACCCGCCTTTCGCTTCTCGTCGAGCTTCTTCTTGAAGTACGTCCAGCTCGTTTCATTGGGGCGGGCGTCGTCCATGGGCGGGGGAGCCGCGTAGGCGGGGTAGTTCGTCGCGATCTCCTGCTTCATCAGGGGAGTGAGGTCCTCCGCTTTCGCCAGGCGCCTGCCGACGGTGGTGAAAATCATCATTCCCATTCGGTCGCCCATCTCCATCCACGGGAGCCAGTTCGAGGTCCGGGCCCAGGAGATCGTGAGATCCGTGACTTCCTTCTTCGAGGCATCCAGCAGGTCCTTCTCGTACGCGAACATGGTCAACATCTCCATGGCCTGGTAGTCGCCGCCCACGTACTCCTGATAGTCGCCGCCCAGCGGGTTCTTGTAAAAGAGGGGAACCTCGCCGCTCGTCCAGATCCGCCCCTTCATCGAGGTGCCGCGCCATTTCACGGGCGCGCCGTCGGCTCCGAGGGGGAAGGTCGGCGGACCATTGACGGGGTCGTTCGTGACATGCACGACCTCGTTCTCCTTGTCCGTCCATGGGTTTTTCCATTTCGTGAGCGGTTTCCCCGTCTCGATGTCGAGGTACAGGAGGATCTCGCGGGAGACCAGTCTGTAGCCCTCACCCCGCTGCGGATCGCGGACCGTGCCGCACTGACGGATGTTCATGCCCTCGACGTTGAAGAGGTGACGATCCCGCTCGCCCGGAACCCGGCTGTAGGCGCCGCCTTTCCACCAGAAGACCACGGGCTTTCCATCCTCGAGCGAACACGCCATCTTGCGATTGGCGGCGGTGACTCCCTCAGGCCTCGCCAAGTCGAGGAGCGGAGGAGGGGTCGGCGCGGGAGCCTTGCGCTGTTCGGCGGCCAGACCGGTCGCCGCGAGAAGGGTCACGACCAGGAATGGCGATCGCATGGCGCCGTCCCTCTCAGAAGTCCAGTCTCAGTCCGAGGCGCAACGCGCGCGGCGCCTGGAAGAGCTGGGCCTGCATGAACCGCGGATCCTTGTTCGCCGCGGGGATCGCGGCGATGACCGCCTGATAGTTGTAGCCGCCCGGAGCGAAGTACGTGGCGGCCGGCACGGGGGTGGTGGCGGCGGAACCGAGGAGGATGCCGGGGAAGACGCCACGTGTCGTGTCCTGGTCGAAGACGTTCGTGATGTTCGCCGACGCCGTGATCCGCATGTCCTTCCCCACCTTGACGCCGTATTGGAGGAAGACGTCGGTCTGGGTAAAGAAGGGCGTCCGGCCGCGGCTGCCCCGACCCTCGGGATGCGTGATGGGCGCGGCGTTCACCCCGAGCTGGGGCGTGATCACGGTGCCGCTCGAAGCGCGGAAGAACGCGCCCGCGGTCAGGCCGCCATCGAGCGAGTAGGAACCGTTGAGCTTGAACTGATGGGGACGATCCAGGGTGAGCGGTCCCTTGTCCACTTCGCCTTTGCCGTTGTAGCAGCTCTCGAGGGTGGTGCAGTAGCGGCCGGCGTTCGGGGTGCCGCCGCCGAGGACCTGTTCATCCGAGTCTCCGAGGCCTTCGTAGTTTCCGTACAGGCGAGAAAGTGTGTAGCTGCCGTTCAGCGCCCAGCGGTTGGCCATGCGCTTCGTGACCTCGAAGGTGACCCCGTCGTAGGTGCGCTCGAAATCGGGGAGCACGGGCTGGCCGGCGAAGGGCTGCTTGAGGATGCCGCGGCCCGGGTTTCCGATCAACGTCGTGTAGCGCTGGCCGTTCACGGTGATCGGGGTGACGTTGAAGTCTTCGACGGCGTTTTGGAGGGCGCGATGGATGTACTGCACCGACACCGCCCAGCTCTTTCCGAGCTGATAGTCGCTGCCTACCGCGAACTCATCGCTGCGGGTGGGCCGGGTGTCGGGCGGGACATGGACCGGGCTCCCGCTGAAGTCCAGGACGAAAAAGGGCGTGCCCGCGGCGGCCGCCGCGGCTTTGCCCAGGCTCCGCCAGTTGAGGGTGTCGAGCCGGTAATAGTCGAAGCGGAACAGCCGGGAGCCAAACAGAAGCTGGGTGGCGGTCTGCTTCAACGTGTCATAGAAGTAGCCCGCGTTTGCGTAGATGCGCCAGCTGGAATCGCCCTTGACGTCCCAGGCCACGCCGAGGCGCGGGGCGATCTTCTCGCTCCAGCTGAAGGTGATGTCCCGGTCCACGGTGTCGGCGGCCGCGGTGAGAGGGATGTTGTGCTCGTTCTCTACCCGGAGGCCAAGGTTGAAGGTGACCCGATTCCTGGTCCATTGATCCTGGATGAAGACCGCGGCGTTTCGGCTCTTGGCCGCCCCCTTGTTGGAGATGGTGATGTTGCGCCAGTAACCGTACTGTCCGCGGATCCCGATCTGCGAAAGGCCCCAGTGCAGGTCCACGCGCTCGCCGGTCAGGAGGTTTTCCGTGGTGCTTTCCGGGGTCGCGTACTGAGCGCCGACCTTGAGGGAGTGGTTGCCCGCGGCCTTGAAGTTGAAGTTCGCCGACGCGCCCAGGCTGATGCGGTCATTCTCTTCCCGGAGGGTGGGGTTGTTGTCGAGAAGGGTCTGGTAGCCGGCCGCGCACTGCAGATCCGCAGGCACCCCCGCGATGCTCAGGTTCGCGGTGACGCAGCGGAATCGATCCCCCACCGGAACCCCGAGCGATCCTCCGCGCTGGGTGTAGTAGCCGGCGAAAGCGTTGACAAAGACGGAGGGGCTCGCCACCCAATCCGCGTTCAGCGCGTAGGTGCTGCGATTCCGCTCGGAGCCGAGGGACTTGAAGTCACTGGCGCGATCGTCGGTGAGGTCGAACGAAGGAAGCCGGCCGACATCCTTGCGCGGGGCATACTGGTAGCTCAAGTTGAGGGTGAGGTCAGCGGCGGCGCGCCAGGTGAGCTTGGAGGAGACGAAGGGTCGCCGCACCGTGTTGTCGACGGTAACCGCTTGCGCGGCCAGGGTTGAGGTTGCAGGGTAGTTCACCGTGCGCGAGGTATCGGTGGTCTGGGGCATGAAGCCCGCGAAGAACCAGACCTTGTCTTTCCTGATCGGCCCACCAACGAAGCCGCCGAAGTCAAGAACCCGGCTGTCATCCTTGGGGTCCTGGACGTACTCGGAGAGAAGGGTGTTGGTCGGCACGGTGCGGAGTCGCTGTCTCGGGTCCCCGGTCAGCCTCGATCCCGAGTATTGGAAGTTGAGTCCGCCGCGGAATTCATTGGAGCCCGACTTGGTCTGCATGTTCACGACTCCGCCGAGAGCCCCGCCATACTCGGCGCCGAGGAAACCGGACTTCACCTGGATGTTGTCGAGGAACTCGAACACGACGTCTTGACCCTGAGCCGCGGTGGTCGTCTCGGTGGCGTCGACTCCGTCGACGATGTAGACGTTCTCGTGCACCGAGGCGCCCTGGAACGAAAGGCCTTTGGTCCGGTTGATGTCCTCCGTATTCACCGCAGGCGCCAGCTCGACGATCGATTCCCACGATCGGCCCTTGGGGAGGGTGTTGAAGGTCTCGGCGGAGATGTTGTTCTGTTGCTCCACCGACACCACGTCGATGATGGAGTTGCCTTCGACGGTGACGGTCTCGGTCAGCCCGGCCTTGAGGGCGAAGTCGGCCTTGAGCGTCTGCCCCGCCCGAAGCTCGATGCCCTGAATGACGCTGGGCGCGAAGCCCGACAGGGTCGCCTGGACCTTGTAGACGCCAATGGCAAGACCGGGGAAGTCATAACCGCCCTCGGCCCCCGTGACCACGGTGCGCACGCCCACGAGGCTCGGGCTCGTCGCGGTGACCGTGACGCCGGGCAGGACGCCGCCCGTGTCGTCCTTGATCACGCCGCGGATGCTCCCCGTGGTCTTGCCGATGTTCTGGGCGTCCGCGGGGGCCACGAGGAGGGTCAGGAGGGCCGCCGCCACTGCGGCCCGGGTCATGGAGAGAACTCTGATCATGGAAACCTCCTCAGGCTCACGGAGACAAGTCCGCAGGCGCGAGTGTTGAAAGCGGGACGGCTCTAGAAAAGGGCAAAACATTGTCATAACATTATGACAATTAGATGTTGCGGAAAGCGTACGCAGTTTCCGCCATCTCGTCAAGCCGGGGCCGCCTTCGCTACCGCCCTGGCGGTTTCTGGACTACCCGCGTCCGGTTCCACCACATCAGGGCTCCGCTGAGCGCGAAGCCGAGGGGGAGCAGACCCAGGCCAAACCACACCAGTCGGGTGGGGAGGCCGCCGAACTTGCCGTAGTGGACCGGCTCCATGCCCTTGACCAGGCGGGCGCCCAGGGGCATGTCCGCGATGTCGTCTTTACGGATGAGCTCAAGGGTGAACGGGTTCAGGTGGAGGGTCGGCCCGCTGTCGGTGCTTTCACCGAGGTCGCCCGGGCCGTGGAAGGTGGCGGTCCAGGCCGCGGTCTCCCGAGCGGGGATCCGGAGAACGGCGAGGCGGCCCAGGGGATACGCGGCCCGAGCCGCCGCCGCGATGTCGTCGATCGACTTCGGCCGGTCGGACGGGCTCGCGGGGGAGGCCTGTGGTGAGCCACGTTGAGGTACTGCGCCGGTCACCGCCTGAATGACCGCAAGGTACGAATCCCGGAAGGAGTAATAGGCCCCGGTAACGCAGACGAGGATCAGGAGCGCGAACGAGAGCAGGCCGGTCTGCCGATGCGCGTTCCAGATCACACTCCGGACATTGCCGCGCAGGGAGAACCGAAAACGCTGGCGAGCCGGAGAGGCCTGTATCCACAAGACGAAACCACTGGCGCTCAGGAACATGAGGGCGATGGCGACGTACCCGTTGAAGGTGAGGCCGGGAGGTCCGGAGAAGAAAGCGAAGTGGAGGTCACGAAGGCGCCCCAGCGTACCGGCTTCCCGGCGACGTGATCCCTCGATGGTCCCGGTGTAGGGATTTACGTAGACCGCGATCTGATCGGCCTCTTTGAGGGTGCGGGCATCCCGTTTCTGCAGGATGAATTGAGCCGGGCGGTCGGGACGGTCCGGCAGGATCAACATCGAGATCCGCCGCGAGGGTTCGACCGAGGCGGCGCGGGCGCGCAGGGTCTCGAGAGGAAGTGTGGTGGTTCCGGGAACGACGCGCGGTTCGTACAGCGCCCGCTCCAGTTCCGGCCGGAAGACAAGAGCGCTCCCCGAGAGTCCCACCGCGATCGCGAAAAGACCGAACACCGCGGTGGCGATGAAGTGAAGTTGTCGAATCAGCGGGCGAAGGGCGGTCATAAGAGTTCAGTCGGGGGCGCCGTCAGAGCCGAAGTACTCGCGGTAGGCGGCGATGCGATTTCCGCGAACATCCAGCGACAGCGCGACTCGATTCCGATACTCGCGGGGCGGGTGTCCCGGGATCACCAGCGTTCCCCAGTCGCGGAACTCGAACACCACCGTGCCTTCGCTTGTGGTCACGCGGTCGACCTCGAGCTCCAGGCCTTCCGGATAGACCTGCCGGACATAGGCGAAGAATTCGGCCGCCGCCTCCTTGCCGCGATGTTCGCCCCGCCAGCGTCCCATCGGAAAGCGGAAGGAGAAATCGTCGGTCAGCACATCGAGCCAGGGCTGCCAGTTTCCGCTGCCCAGCCCGCTTCGAAAAAGCTCGAAGGCCCGCTTCGCCACTTCCAGCGTACCCGCGGCCGCATCGCTCATGGCGCGCTCCCCACGTAGTCGAGCAGGACCTTTGCGAAATCGTCAGGCGCTTCGTTGGCGGGGAAGATACCCGTGTCGAGCGTGGCCTCCCGGCAGGGGCGGAGGGCGTGACGGAAAGGCGCGGCCTGTTCGGTCGGGGCGAACACGTCGCGCGTCCCGAATATCAGCAGCCCCGGACACCGCACCATCGGCAGACGATCCTCCATCCGATAGTTCGCGGACGCCAGGTGTCCCTGCTCGCTCGTCTCGCCCGCGCGGAAGATGTCGACCACGAAACGCTGAACGAGATCGGGCCGCGGGAGCCACGCGTGCAGGGCGTCCCACTTCCTATTGAGATGAGAGCCGTCTCCCTGGATCCGCCATTGCTCGAAGAGCGGCCGAAGGCGCGCCCGCGCCTGGGCGTCCATGTAGATGGGTCCCGAGAGGACGAGACGGTCCACGCGCTCGGGGCTCGCCGCCGCCATCTCGACGGCGATGAGGGCGCCCGTGTGGTGTCCCACGACGATCGCTTTCGCGATATCGAGTTCATCCAGAACCGCGGTGAGCGCCGCGGCGTAGTCGGAGATCTCCGGCTGCGCGGGAACGGGATCCGAGGCCCCATACCCCGGGGTATCGACGGCGATCACGCGATGATGCGCGGCCAGAATCGGCAGCACTTCGGCGTACTCGTCGATGGACCGGGGGGTCTGGTGGATCAGCAATAGCGGCGGCCCTTCGCCCGCGCCGGCCTCGACGCAGTGCAGCTGACCCAGAGCAGTGTCACAGAAGCGGCGCTTCACTTCCCGGCGCCCGCGGCCTTTCCGAGGATCTGATTCAGTTCGACGAAGTACCCGTCGGCGTCCCAGACCATGCTGACCATGACCGGGATGGTCCCGCCATCGGCGCCTGGATACTCGACTCGATGGGGTTCGGCGCTGACCTTCACCCCGGGGGCGTTCTTCACCTTCGGAAAGCGCTGATCCAGGTCCTTCGAATTGATCACCAGGATCACCTGCCCGGCGCGCGCCTTCTCGTGGACGACCGGCAGCGAGGCGGCCTTTGCTCGCTCCTCCGCGGAGAGGCGTTGCATCAACCCAAGCGCTCCGATGAACACATCGTTGGCGCGCAGCAGGACCAGCCGGACACCGTCGTCGCCCCCGATCTTCTGGTCGTAGACGACTTTCAAGCCAAGCGCATCACGGTAGAGAGCGAGGGATCGATCGATATCTCTCACCACCAGGGTGGTTCGTCGAATATCCACCGGCGTCCGCTCGCTCTCGGGCACCGGCTGGGCCCATGCGTTGCGGGGAAGAGCCTGGACGAGGACGAGGACGATGGCGATTCTGAGCCCCACAAGCAAGCCGGTCGTTTGAATATTCATGGGTCTCCAGGGTTGCGCGGGCGGGAGCGACTTGTCTTATCTCTATAACAATTGGCTGGTGGCGCAGAGTAGGACGGGTCTGCCCGCGGTGTCAAGCACTCTGAGACCCGCCCGTGGGCGTCGCCACAGCGTTCTAGAATCCGTTGTGTGATCGAACGAACCCCGAGCCCGGTTGAGCTTGCCCAGTGGCGGGAGGAGTTCGAGGCGGCATCGCACCGGCCCCTGAAGGTCCGGATGAAGTACGCGTTCGTCAAGACCTACAAGCCCGTCCTCGACGACGCCCCCTGCCGCACGTTTGACACCATGGCCGAGTATCGCGCGTGGTGCCAGAAGAATCTGCCGGAGTGGCTGGGCTATGGCCGCGCGGTTTGACTACGCACAAGCCGAGGAGATCAAGGCTGCGTTCGCGCGCCATGGAGTCCGGTACCTCTTCATAGGCAAGTCAGGCGCGGTGCTCCTCGGCTACCCCGACACTACCCAGGATGCCGACCTCTTCGTCGAAAAAACGCCGGACAACGGCGGACGCTGCGCGGCCGCTATTCGTGATCTGGGGTTCGATCTCTCCGACCAGACGGCGGCCGAGATTCTCCGCGGCAAGGACTTTGTTCAGCTCAAGAACGGACCATTCGACCTCGATCTCGTCTTCGCTCCGGACGGAATCGAGTCGTTCGAGGCGGCATGGCGGAACCGGGTGGAAACGGAAGGGTTTCCGGTCTGCCACCCCGATGACATCATCAACAGCAAAGAGGCGGCGCGGCGCGCCAAGGACCTCGAATCGCTGCCCCGCCTTCGCGCCTTCCGCGACTACTGGAAAGCTCAGAGATAGTTCCACCGGCCTGTGAGCGCCCTCGTCTTTCTGCAGGATGTGACGAAGCGCTTCGGCTCCGGGACGCCCGTTCTCGATCACATTTCGATGCCGGTCGAGGAGGGCTCCATCGTTGCTCTGCTCGGCGCCTCCGGCTCCGGTAAAACCACGGCGCTTCGGCTCATCAATCGCCTCGCCCAGCCCGACGAGGGTCGGGTGATCGTGCTCGGCCGGAACGCGAACGACTGGGATGTGGTGGAACTCCGCCGCCGGATCGGCTACGTGATTCAAGAAGGCGGTCTGTTCCCGCACTTCACGGTGGGCCGGAACGTCGGCCTGGTACCCGAGCGCATGGGTGTTCCGGAGGTGCTTGTCAAGGATCGTGTCCACGAGTTGCTGACCCTCGTGGGTCTTGCCCCGGAAGACTTCGTGGCCCGATTCCCCCGGGAGCTTTCCGGCGGACAGCGTCAGCGCGTGGGTCTGGCCCGAGCCCTTGCCGCCGACCCGCCGCTCCTCCTCTTTGACGAACCGTTTGCCGCGCTCGACCCGATCACGCGCCGAAGATTGCAGGACGAATTCCGCGCCCTGGTGAAGCGACTGTCGAAGACCGCGATCATCGTGACGCACGACCTCGCCGAGGCCTGTCGCATGGCCGACGAGATCGTGGTGCTCCACGAAGGCCGCGTGGCGCAGCGGGCGAGGCCGAGCGAATTGCTCGCGAACCCCGCACCCGGTTATGTCGACTCGTTCGTCAGCGCGAGCCTTCCCGAATGAGCGACCTCCTTTCGTTCATCGTCGAGCGCCGCGTCGAACTGGGCCGGCTGACCCTCGAGCATCTGGCGATGTCGGCCCTCGCCACCCTGGCTGCCGCTCTGATCGGCCTTCCGCTCGGCATACTGCTGACCCGCCGAGCGCGTTTCGCCGCGCCCGTTCTCGCCTTCGCGAACGTGCTCCAGACCATACCGAGCCTCGCCCTTTTCGGCCTTCTTATTCCGCTTCCCCTGATCGGTGGCATCGGCCCGAGGCCCGCGATCCTCGCCCTCATCCTCTACGCGATCCTGCCCATCCTGCGAAACACCTACGACGGAATTCGCGGAGTGGATCCTTCTTTGCGCGAGGCAGCCGAAGCGCTCGGCCTCAAACCGATGGAGCGCCTCCGTCTGGTCGAGATCCCTCTCGCCATGCCCGTCATTCTCGGCGGAGTGCGACTCGCCGCGGTTCTCTCCGTGGGCACCGCCACCATCGCGGCCGCGGTGGGAGCGGGCGGGCTCGGGACCTATGTGCTTCGCGGCATCAGCACCGTCGACACGCGCCTCGTTCTCGCCGGCGCCATACCCGCGGCCCTCCTCGCCGTTCTCGTGGATGCGGCTCTAGGCCGTCTCGCCCGCTCCGATCGGCCGATGCGCTCCGCCCTGATCCTGATCGTGGCGACCACGCTGTGTGCCCTGACTCTCCTTGACCTTCGTGCGGGCCCTCCGCGGATCGTGGTGGGCTCGAAGAACTTCACCGAGTCGGTTCTGCTCGGCGAGATCGTCGCCCTGACCCTCGAGACACGGGGATTGAGCGTGGAGCGGCGTTTCAACCTCGGCGGCGCGTGGCTGTGCCATCGCGCCCTCCTCTCGGGGGATCTCGACATCTATGTCGAATACAGCGGCACCGCGTTGATGGACATCTTCAAACACTCCAGGGAAACCGATCGCGAAACCGTGCTCGCGCTGGTGCGGGCGGATTACCAGAAGGTCGGACTCCAGGCCCTTCCGCCTTTTGGGTACGAGAACAACTTCGCTTTCGTCATCCGCAACGAGGACGCGACTCGCTTCCGCCTTCGCCGCATATCGGACCTTCGGAACGTGCAGTCGCGATTCCGGCTCGGGATGTTCGGCGAGTTCCTCGAGCGCGCCGATGGGTTTCCCGGGTTGATCCGGGCCTACGACCTGAAGTTCGCTTTCCCTCCCAAAGAGATGGACCTGGGCCTTCTCTATCAGGCGCTCGAGAGCAACCAGATCGACCTCGCGGTGGGCAGCACCACCGATGGCCTCATCGCGGCGAAGGGCTTTGTGGTCCTCGAGGACGATCGCCGCTACTTCCCGCCCTACGACGCTCTGCCGATCGCACGCCGCGCGGCCATCGCGCAGCATCCGGGACTTCGCGAAGCGATGGAAGCGTTGGCGGGCCGAATGGATGCCGCCACCATGCGCCGGCTCAACTTCGAGGTGGACGGGCGAAAGCGGGACCCGCGCGACGTGGCCCGGGAGTTCGTCGCTGCCCTGCCCGGCATTTAGAGCTTCGACCCGTCCCTGACGGTCAGCTCTCCGCCTCGTGGGCCCCGGCCGGCCGATGGGCCTTGCGGCCGCCCCGCACCAGCGCTCGCGCAGGCAGCGTCCCGTGAATCATCAACGCCGCCATTTCCGCGCAGCGGTCCACCAGCGCCCGGGCGCCTTCCCGCAGCGCCTCGCTTTCGGCGACGATGCGCATGTTGTTCTCCATGTCTTCGGCGCTCCAACCGCGCGAGTGGGCGATGTAGGGGAACTGCGGGAACTGGACTCCCAGCTCGGCGAAAAAGCCGAGCATCTGACCGGCGGTGCCCTGCACATTGTCCTGGCCTCCGGTAATGATGAATCCGGCGGCCTTGTTCTTGAGCAAGTGCTTGTTGGCGATGGTCTCCTGGTTCTGGACACAGTTCATGCGTTCAACCATCTTGAAATACAGGCTGCTCGCTGATCCC
>JANNJB010000890.1:0-3065 GCA_031405615.1 Vicinamibacteria bacterium
GGCGACGAAGGCCGCGACCTCGACGAACGAAGAAGACACCGCCCCTTCCCCCTTCATCGCGATGAGTTCCTTCTGATACGTGGTGTCCTCGATGCGCAGCGGCCCCTGCCAGCCGCTGCTGTCGGTGTAGAGCCAGAAGCCGAGAGGATGGGGGGAGGTATAGGCGAAGAACCCGTACTGTTTGTCAAGGACGTGGGCAAGAGGCTTCGAGAAGTGTTCCGCCGCGGCCACGGGAAGCAGCACGGCGAAGACGCCGAGGAGTGGAGCGGCGAGAAGAGACGGCCTTCTCGCAATAGCGCTGCACCAGGGCACGAGGCACAAGGCGAACGCGAGGAGCAGGAACGAAAGGCCCTGCGGATGAAGCGCGAGACCGGCGCCCAGAAGGAGGCCCGCGCCGAGAAGACCGCGACGATCGGGAGGGCTCCCCAGACTGTGAAGGGCCAGAAGACCGGCCAGGGACCAGGCCGCGAGAATGAACGGCTCGGGCTGAACGATGCCGGGGAGGATGGTGAAGCTCGGGTGAATGAGCACGAGCGCGAGGGCGAAGCGGGCGGCCCGCGGACTGGCGTGCGTCTCACAGATCGAGACCGCCGCCGCCGCGGTCACCGCCATCGCGATCGCCTGAAACAGATAGATCCACACGACACCGCCCATGAGGATGAACAGGCCGTAGAGCAGACCCGTGGCGGGCAGGGCGAGGTAGGGCTGGAGGTCGCTCAGGATCGGACCAACGGCAAGCGGCGAACCAAGGCGGGTGAGCGCCTCCGCGTACTTGCCGCCCATCTCGAGATAGGCGCCGGGATCACCCATCGGAAGCGGCGGGTCGAAGAGCGCCAATTGGAGCCCGGAGAGCACGAGGGAAAGCACGAACGCGACGACCGCCAGCCGGCTCACTTCCCGCAGCGCCGGGAAACGGGCGTTGCGCAGGGCCAGGGCGATGGGTGCGAACAGGGCGGCGATGAGCGCGAACGGCGCCAACTGGACGAGAGCAACGCGGGCGAACAGGCCCGACAACGATCCCGCGGCGACCCAGAAGAACGTCGCCGTCAAGAGGACGAGCCCCCCCGCAAGCGAGGCGACGCCGCGACTGGCAAGGGCCGAAGCGATCAGACCCGCGGCCGCGATCGCCCCGATTTCCTTCGCGGAACGAGTTGAACGTTCGACCACGAGTTCGTGCAGCCTGACCCTCGATTCCGCTTCGACTTTCACGTCTCCGCCCGTCGGGAGCTCGAGACGAATGGAAACGGGCGATTCCGAAGCCACAAAGGACCGCGTTGCCCCCCCAGCCGCAACGAGCACCGGCCCGGAACCGGAGAGACGCAGGGTAAGCGCGTGGCGTTCCCGCGGGAGGTGGATCGTGCCCGTGTTTTCCGTCACGATCCCCTGAAGGTCGAGCCGGCCCCGGCCGAACCCGCTGGTCAGACCATGCGCGCCGTGATTCGCGGGCGCCGCGACGCTAAGGGTGAGAGTCGGAAGAAGCGCCAGGACCGAAAGGACCGCCACGCCCAGGGCGCGGGCCATCGGCGTGCTCAAACGAGCTCCGAGTACCGGGTCAGTTGGACGTTCTGACGGAAGAGGGTGTCGCGAACGTCGGTGGCCTTGAGCGCCGCCAGCTCCTGCTGCCACTTGAAGCCCCAGGCGGGGTACTCCTTCTCGAGAGTCTTCTGGTCCGCACCCGGGTGAACGACCATCTCGGTGACGCCTTCGGGAAGCCTGGGAATGCCCTGTGCGATCTGCAGGCCGGTGAGATGGCCGCTCGGAGAAGGCAGCCACAGCGTGTCCGCGGTGTGGAGCCCACGCTTATGCGCGGTGCGCTGCATCCGCTTCGCGAGCGGGGCGAGAAAGACGCTGAACTTCGTGCGACCCGGGACGATCCTGGAACTCGCGCGGATGCTCCTGAACTCGTAATGTTCGGCGAGCCTCAAAAACATCGCGTGAAGCGGCGGAAAGAGATGTGTGTGCTGATGCGAGTCGATATGGGACACGTTCAGCCCGGCCTTCAGAACCCTCTGAATCTGCGCGTCCAACTCCCGCTCGATCTCCGAAAGCTTGATCTTGCCCTTGACGATTCCCATGAAGAGCTGCCGGTAGGTCTTGGGCAGCTCCCTCTTGGGCGCGAGGGTGCGGATCTCGTCCGGGCCGAGCAGGGGGCGCTCCTCGACGAGGGTGAGGTGAATGCCGACATCGAGCTTGCGCCGCTTCTCCACCAGCCGACAGGCATGATCGAAAGCACGGCCGCAGGGCACGATCGACGCCGCGGTCACGATCCCCTCTTCATGGGCCTCGAGGATGCCCCGGTTGATGGCCTCGTGCGCCCCAAGGTCATCGGCAGTGACGATGAGTTTCCGAATCATGTGCGGTGGACCGGGTGGAGGGGCTTGCGCCCGGTGACCATCAGATGGGGCGACGTGTAGCCCCGGTCGAGCTTCTCGACCGCGACGGCCTCGAACCCGGCATCCTCCAGCCTCTGCTTCAACTCTTCTCCACTCTCGAAATACATGCTCTCACCCTTCGTGATCCCAAGGACCCGGGTGCTCAGATACTCCTGAAGCCGGAGACGCTCGAACTTCCAGCGCGGCGTGGTTCCGATCTCTTTCACCACGATCGTCCCGCCGGGAGCGAGTTTCGAGAAACACGTGCCGAGGAACGAGATCCACGCCGCCCTGGGCACGAGATACAAGACGTCGATCACGCTCACCGCGTCAAAACCCGCTTCCCGGATCGCCTTAACCAACTCGGCCATCGTGTCATTGGAAAATTTTTGGGTAACTTTGATCTGAGTTTCGTTGATGTTTGATTTCAACGAAGAAAAGTGCGGGGATGCAAACAGCATAGGCCAGTGCTCATAGTCGCCCTGCTTCATTTTGGCGGCTACGCTGTTGGCGTGACCCTGCCTTACGTAGTAAATCTCGTTGCTGCACAGGATTTTTCCCTGAATGGCGACCATCCCGGAACTCAGATACTGCTCGAAAATAACATTCTTCGTATGTTCTGTCGTGAACTTGCAGCAGCTCGCGAGGTTCTCGCGACGGTGGATTGAGTTGAGGGTCGTGGCGAAGTTGCGT
>JANNJB010000891.1:0-3492 GCA_031405615.1 Vicinamibacteria bacterium
GTCACGTGCGCCCTTAGCTCATCTGGATAGAGCACTTGGCTTCGAACCAAGGGGTAGGGGGTTCGAATCCCTCAGGGCGCATACTCCTTCCTCCCTCACCCATGAAGATCTATACAAAAACCGGCGACGAGGGCGATACCGGACTGATCGACGGGTCCCGGGTGCAGAAGGACGATCCGCGGGTCGCGGCCTATGGGGACATCGACGAACTGCAGGCGATGCTGGGCGTCATCAAGAGCGGCCTGCCGAGCGGTTCGCCGCTGGGCACTCTGCTCATGACCATTCAAAAAGACCTCTTCTCGCTTTCCGCGCGCCTCGCCGACCCCAAGGACAAGATCGCGGAGCGCAAACAGAAAGTCGTGACCGGGGATGCGCGGATCGAGGCGCTCGAGCGGGAGATCGACGTGCGCGAGGCTGAGCTGCCGGAACTCAAGGCGTTCATCCTCGCCGGGGGAGGGCCCGCCGGCGCTCAACTTCATCTGGCGCGGACGATCTGCCGGCGCGCGGAGAGATCGGTGGTCGGGCTCGGCCGGCAAGCACCTCTCGATCCGGTCATCGGCACGTACCTGAATCGCCTGTCCGATCTGCTTTTCGTGATGGCGCGTTACGAAAATCACAAGTCGGAACTGCCCGAAGACATCTGGTGAACGTGATGCCGGCCAGTCCGTGGCCGCTGCGGATTGCCGCGGTGTGTTTCGTGCTCTCGGGGGCCGCGGCCCTCGTCTATCAGGTCGCGTGGCAGAGACTGCTCGCCCTCTCCACCGGGGTCGGGATCTACTCCATCGCCGCGATCACCGCGGCCTTCATGGCCGGCCTCGGCATCGGCTCGGATCTCGGCGGCCGCCTCTCGACCAGGCTCACGCCCTCCCGCGCGCTTCGTGCCTTCGCCCTGGTCGAAATCGGCGTCGCCCTGTTCGCCTTCCTGAGCGTTCCCCTCTTCTATGAGGTCCTCTACCGCGGCGCGCCGTGGCTTTACGTCACGCCGATAAGCGCGGTCTTCGCGCATTTCTTCTCGCTGCTGCTGCCCACGACACTCATGGGAATGTCGCTCCCGCTCCTCGTTCGGGGCCTGGTGATGAATCCCGAACACGCGGCTCGCAGGATCGGTCTGCTCTATGGTGCGAATGCGCTTGGCGCGGCTCTGGGAGCCCTCGCGACACCGTGGTTCCTCGTTCGATTCCTCGGCATACAGGGCGCGGTTCTCATCGGCGCGCTCTTGAGCGCGATCGCCGGCTTCGGGGCGTTGTTCCTGGCGCGGCACGCCGCGACCGCCACCGCCACCTCCGAACAAACGGCGCCGGCCACGCCGATGGTGACGCCCGCGAAGACGACCGAGCCTCCGCAGCCCTTCCGCCTCTGGCTCCTCCTCTACGCCACGTCGGGACTCATCTCCCTCTCCCTTGAAATTGTCTGGTTCCGTGTCCTCGACGTGCTCACGAAGGGCGCTGCCTTCACGTTCGGAACACTCCTCGCGATCTACCTGATCGGGCTCGCCTCCGGCACGTTCGTGGGCGCCCGGTTCGCCGCGCGGATCACACGTCCGCTGAACGCGTTCCTTCTCTGCCAGGCCGGAATGGTCGGCTGGACGCTCCTAGCTCACACCCTCCTGGTTCGCCTGCCCGCCTCGCTTCCCGGGCTCTCATGGCTCGTCCATTACGGTCTTCGCGATAACGGCGTGCAGATGAACCCGCTCGCGGTCGGCGATTTCCTGGCTGTTTACCTCCTGGCGCCGGTTCTGCTTTTCGGACCCTCGACGTTCCTCATGGGTCTGGGGTTTCCGATTCTCCAGAGAGCCGTGCAGGACGACGCGAACACCGCGGGCCAGCGTGTGGGCTGGCTGCAGGCCGCCAACATCTTCGGCTGCGTCGCCGGAAGCCTGCTCACCGGCCTTGTCTTCCTCGATGCCCTGGGCGCTTCCGGCACGTTCCGTCTCCTGGCGGTTCTTTCCGCGGTCATCGCCTTGCTGGCTTCACGCCGCCTCGCCGGCTCGCGGCTCCATCTCGCCCTCGCGGTCGTCATCGCCCTCGCCGCGATCTTTCCCTCGAGCGACCAGCTCTGGATCCGCCTTCACGGCAACACCGATCCCGCGAACACATTCATCGAGGAGGATGCGGCGGGCGTCAACGCGCTCACTCCGCGCCGGCCCACCGGGTATCACCTGTGGATTCACGGCCGCAGCAACAGCTGGATTCCCTTCGGCGACATCCACACCATCTTCGGAGCCCTGCCCGCGCTGGTTCATCCAGCGCCCCGCGAGATCGCGATCGTGGGTCTCGGCTCGGGCGACACCGCGTGGGCCGCCGGTGTTCGGGAGGAGATATCGACGGTCACGGTCTTCGAGATCGCGCGCGCGCAACCACGACTCCTCCGCCGGGTCGAGGACAAGCCGCGGATGACCCGCCTCAAGTCTTTCCTGGCCGACCCGCGGATGGTGATCGTCCGCGATGACGGGCGGCGCCGGCTCGAGAGCGACGGTCGGCTCTACGACATCATTCAGGCGGATGCGATCCATCCGGACGGATCAATGAGCGGGAATCTCTACTCGACCGAGTTCTACGAAATGGTCGGGAAGCGTCTTCGCCCCGGCGGGATCATGAGCGCCTGGGTGCCGACGGAAAGGATCCGCGCGAGCGCGCTCAGAGCCTTTCCCCACGCGATCGACTTCGGCCCGCTGCTGTTGCTGAGCAACGAGCCCGTTCCCATCGAGATCGAGTTGTGGGAGAGCCGGCTGCGCGCTCAACGAAGCATCGACTACCTCGGTGTGGCCAGGATCGCCGAGATCGCGCCCTTCATGCGCAACGCTCGCATCGCGAGGCGGTCCGCACCCGGCGCCGAGGTCAACCGCGACCTCGACCCGCGCGACGAGTTCGCACGGCCGCGCTGACGGCGCTGTAAGCTGTCTCACTTCAGGGCACGCGCAGCGTGCCCCTACTTCAGGGCACGCGCTGCGTGCCCCTACGCCATCACCTGGAGATGACGAGAAATGCGCGCGATCGTTGCCGACGTTCCCGGAGGACCCGAGGTCCTCGCCCTCAAGGACATCCCCACACCGGAGCCGGGCCCCGGTCAGGCGCGTATCCGCGTCGCCTACTCCGATCTCAACCCCCTCGATACGCACGCGCGGGCGAAACGCGTGGAGTGGAACGCGCCTACGTTTCCCTTTACGCCGGGTTATGAGTACTCGGGCCTCGTCGACAAGGTGGGTGAGGGTGTCGATGCTTCGCTTGTCGGCAAGCGTGTGGCGTCGGTGGGCGAGTGGGGCGGCAACGCTGAATTCGCTCTCGCCACCGCCGCGCGTCTGTCGATGATCCCCGAGGGATTCGACTGGAAGACCGGAACCGTATTCCAGACCGGCACCTACTCCGCCTGGCACCTTGTCCACACCGTCGGCCGGCTGCAGCCCGGCATGAGCGCGCTCTTCCACTCGGGGGCGGGCTCGGTATCGATCATGGCTTCGCAGATCGCGCGTGAAGCGGGGGCCACGGTCTTCAC
>JANNJB010000892.1:0-1581 GCA_031405615.1 Vicinamibacteria bacterium
CGCTGGAGGAACCGGTCGCGCACCGGTCCCGGCTGCAGGTCGACCCGGAAGGTCTTGATCGCGAGAATGCGACCGATAAAGGGGTCGGTGGCCCGGTAAACCGTTCCCGTGGAACCCGACCCGAGCTTTTCGGTGATCTCATACCGCCCGATCTTCGTCGGGAACTTCGGGGCGCCGTCGTTGGCGGCGGGTGTCTTCGGGACGGAGTCGGACATTGAGGGTTCTTTGGTCGGTGAAATCACGACGGAAAACCGAACTATACGGCGAAAAGTCGATGCGTCTCTTCAGCTGAAGACCGCGATGAGGGGGGCGTGGTCGGAGGGTTGGGGTCCTTTCCTTTCGTCCCGGTCCACCCGGACTTCCGTGCAGGCGCGGGCGAGCCCTGCGCTCGCGAAAATGTGGTCGATCCGGAGGCCATCTCCCTTGGGGAAAGCCAGCATCCGGTAGTCCCACCACGTGAAGGGGCCCTCTCCCTGGTGGTGGATCCTCGTCGTGTCCACGAGGCCAAGCGCGAGCAGATCATTGAAGGCGGTGGTCATCTCGGGATGGAACAGGACGCTGTTCTTCCAGCGGTCCGGCTTCGCCACGTCGCGGGCTTCGGGAGCGATGTTGATGTCGCCGCAGATCGCGACCCGGGCCTTGAGGTCGAGCCGCGACGCGTAGCCGGCCAGACGCTTCAACCAGGAATGTTTGTAGGCCCACTTTTCCGAGCCCACCTCGCCGCCATTCGGGACATAGATCGATACCACGCGCACGCCCATGATGTCCGCGGCAATCACGCGGGCCTGAGGATCGTCGTCTCCATCTTCGAACGTGCGCGTCACGTTCTCGATAGGGACGCCCTTCTTCGCCACGATGCCGACGCCGTTGTAGGTCTTCTGACCGAAGGTTACGGCATGGTACCCGGCGGCGGCTACGGCGTCGCGCGGAAAATCGTCGTCCACGACCTTCAACTCCTGAAGGCACAAGACGTCCGGCTGCTCGCGCGCGAGGAACGCACTGAGCCGCGCTTCCCTCACGCGTACCGAATTGACGTTCCAGGTAGCAATCTTCATCAAAGTCACAGCGTCATCGCGAGTCGGTCCGCGGACTTCGTCCGTGCCGTGAGAGAAAAACCCCACATCGTCATCGCGAGGAGCCCGTCGGAAGGCGAAGCGACGACGCGATCCTCGGGCTGGCTAGTGGTGGCCCGCGGGGGCCGAACGCTGATGTGGGCTCGCCCCGTCGGGGACGGCGGGTGCGTCGCACTTGGACCCGCAACGATGGAATCGTGTGCTCCTTACCCGCCTCGCGAACCGCGAACCCGCAGACGGACTGTTGTGACTCGCTCTCGACGCCCCTCCGGGTGCGACCCACATCAGCGACCGGCCCCGCTCCGTTTTCGGCCAAGCCCCGGTTTCAGGTCATTCTCTGAAGTTGGGGTTGGGCCTGAGGATGGAGCGTGGGCGACACTGCGGTGGGTCGCAGGCGGCCGGGGCGTTGAGCGCGAGTCGCCACAGTCCGTGATCGAAGTTTGCGCTCAACGAGCCGAGCAAGGAGGCACACGATTCCGAAGTCTCGTGAACGCAGTGCCGACGCGGG
>JANNJB010000893.1:0-3103 GCA_031405615.1 Vicinamibacteria bacterium
TCGGCGGGCTCACCGCGAATCTCTGGGACGATCCGTTTGAGTGGACGTTGCGATCCAGGCGATGAAGCTCGGCGCGTCCGACTACCTGGTGAAGCCGACACCGATCTCGGAACTGGAGGTGGCGGTCGCCCAGGCGATCGAACGAAGGCGTCTGCGCACAGAGAACCAGACGCTTCGCGTCCGGCTCGAGCGGCACGAGTCCCATGCCGCGATCGTCACGGAGGATCCGGCGTTTCGCGAGATCATCGCGAGCCTGGCGCAGGTCGGGCCATCGGATCTGCCCGTCCTCGTGCAAGGTGAAAGCGGGACCGGCAAGGAACTGGTGGCTCGGGCCGTCCACGATTCCTCTTCCCGAAAGAACGGGCCTTTTGTCGCGATCAACTGCTCGGCGGTGCCCGACAATCTTCTCGAGAGCGAACTTTTCGGCTACGAGCGCGGCGCTTTCACGGGCGCGGCCACGCGCAAACTCGGTCTCTTCGAGGTGGCCGACCGGGGCACGCTTTTCCTCGACGAACTCGGCGACGTGAGCGCCGCGGTGCAGGCAAAACTCCTGCGTGTGCTCGAGACGAAGGAATTTTTCCGCCTCGGCGCTACGCGCCCCACTCGCTCGGACGTGCGTGTGGTGGCGGCGACCAACAAGGACCTGGCGGATCTGATGGCGAGCGGGGGATTCCGGGAGGATCTCTACTACCGCATCAACGGTGTGACGCTGCGCCTGCCCGCGCTGCGCGACCGCCCCGGCGATGTTCTGCCCCTGGCTCTTCATTTCATGCGGGTTCACGGCATCAAGCGCGGTCTCTCACCGCGCGCCCTCGCCGCTCTCAAGTCCTACCGCTGGCCGGGCAACGTTCGCGAACTGCGAATGGTGATCCGACGCGCCGGCGTTCTCGCCACCGGCGATCTTATTGAGCCACGCGACTTGCCGCTACAGTCCGGCAAACCCGCCGCCTCGGCCTCCGGCGAACTTCCGGACGGACTGACGCTGGAGCAACTCGAGGATCGCTACATTCGTCACGTGCTGGCGCAATGCAAGGGACATCGCGCCCGTGCCGCCGCGCGACTCGGCATCAGCGTGAAAACGCTCTACAACAAGATCGGCCCGGAACGCCCGCGGGAGAAAGCGGAGTAAGTCAGACCGTCCCGATGTGTGGGCGGGTCTACAATCCGATCGTGAGTTTGTCGCCGCGGGCGTCGGGCCGGGTCCTCGTGGTGGACGACGAGGAGGCTCTGGCCGAACTGGTCGCGGACATGCTCAAGGAGTTGGGGTATGAAGTGAGGGTGGCTCACAGCGTGGGCGAAGCGAAGGCCTTGATCGCCCAGCGCGAGTTCGACGTGGCCCTGCTCGACATGCACCTTCCGGATGGCACGGGCGAGGACATCCTCCTGCGTCTCAGCGATGAGGGAGCTTCGACCGAGGCGATCATGCTGACCGGTGACCGCGACATCACGAGAGCGGTGCAGGCCATGAAGCTCGGCGCCTCCGATTACCTCGTCAAACCCTCGCCCCTTGCCGAGGTCGAACTGGCGGTGCGTCAGGCGCGCGAGCGTTACCGGCTGCGCACTGAGAACCTGTCCCTCAAAGTTCGGCTGGAGCGGCACGAGCTTGCAAGCGCCATCGTCACCGAGGATCCCGATCTTCTACGCGTGATCGCGAGCCTGGCGCAGATAGGGCCCTCGGACGTTCCGGTGATCGTTCACGGGGAGTCGGGCACCGGCAAGGAGATGCTCGCGCGGGCGATTCACGAAGCGAGCCACCACAAGATGGAGCCCTTCGTCGCGATCAGCTGCGAGGGGATATCCGATGAGGCGCTTGAAAGGGAGCTTTTCGGCTATGAACGCGGGGCCTTCGCGGACGCATCCGAGCGCAAGCCCGGCCTCTTCGAGGTGGCTGATCGCGGGACCCTGTTCCTGGACGACATCGAGGCGATGGGGCCGGCCCTGCAGTCGAAGCTTCTGAGGGTGCTCGAGACCAATGAGTACTCTCGGGTTGGTTCCACCCGCCTCCTGCGTTCGCGGGTTCGTTTCGTCGCAGGATCGGGCGAGGACATTGAAGCCCTCGCCGCGAAGGGCGCCTTCCGCAAGGACCTGCACTACCGCATCAACGGCGTGACTTTGAAGACCAAGCCGCTGCGGGAGCGTCCGGGCGATGTGCTGCCGCTCTCGCTTCACTTCATGCGCGCTCACCGGATCAGGAGAACGCTGTCGCCGCGCGCGCTTTTGGCGCTCAAGGCGTATCCCTGGCCGGGAAACGTCAGGGAGCTGGAGATGGTGATCCAGCGGGCCGGGGCGCTGGCGACCTCGGACACCATTGAACCTAGAGATCTGCCCTTCGGTCCGAGCCTGTGAGGGTCCTGATCGTCGACGACGATGAGCCCATGGCCGAGCTGCTGAGCACGGTCTGCGAGTCCGACGGCCACGAGGCGGTCAGCTGCGGTTCTTCGAAAGACGCCATCGCGCATCTCGAGGTGGGGAAGTTCGATCTCCTCATCACCGATATCGCGATGGCCCCGCCCGACGGCCTCGAACTCGTGCGGACGGCGAGATCCATGCAGCCTGAGTTGCTCGCGATCGCGGTGACCGGGTACTGGGGGCGATACACCCTTCCCGAGGTGCTCGCCACCGGCGCCCTCGACTTGATGTTCAAGCCCTTCCGGGTGGAGGAGCTTCGCGCCCGCCTCGCCATGGCCGCCGAGCGGCGAAGGATGGCGCTCGAAGAGAAGGGGCGGGCTCGCCGGATCGAGTTCTCTCTCGAAAAGGTCTGCGTCCTTCTCGTGGGCGAGAGCCCCGAGGATGTCCGCATGGTGCGCGAACGCCTGGCCGATCGGCAGTCCGGCCTTTTCGAACTCACCCACGTGGCGACCCTCGATGAGGCCATGGGCCGGCTCGGGCGCGAAGGCATCGACATCGTGCTCCTGGACCTCGACACTCCAGGTGCTCGCGGGATCGCCACGGTCGAGAGGATCCACGCTGCGGCCGCCGGGGTTCCCCTCGTGGTTCTCACCGGAAAGCACACCGATCGCGCCTCCGCGGCCCAGGTTCTCCAGGCCGGCGCGCAGGACTACCTCATCAAGGGACGCCTCGAGGAGAACCCTCTGCAGAGGGT
>JANNJB010000894.1:0-9340 GCA_031405615.1 Vicinamibacteria bacterium
GGATGCCTTGGGCAAGCCGGCGCCGTGCCAATCGCTGAGCAACACCTCGCCGACAGCGCCGGCGGGTCGTAACAGCTGGCTCGTGATCGCCATCACGATCACGTCGGGTCGATGCTGGTTGTAGCTGTTGGAACTGACGACGACGGCCGGACGCTTCTTGGTGGCGCTCTGGCTCGTGAACGGAAACGCGACGAGGCGCGCGCAGGCTGCGGGCCAGGCGAAAACGCGCGTGCGTGTAGGTGTGAAGCCAGCGGTAATAGCGGGTCCCATGGAGACCCTCGAAGAGCATCGCGAGGTCGTTGGAGTCCCGCCAGTGACGGCGCTCGCCCATTTCGTGGCGGACGCGCTGGTGGAAACGCGTGCCCGGCAGAGGATAGGAAACCGAGATGCCGATGTCTTCGGGAAGCACATCCTCAATCAGGCGGATCGTGGCCTCGATGTCTTCGTGCGTCTCGCCGGGGTACCCGAACTGAATGAAGAACCCGACCTTGACGCCGCGGCGGCGAAGGCCTCTCGCCGCAGCACGGATCGCGTCGACGGTGGCGCCCTTCTCCATCGCGTCGAGGATCGCCTGGGACCCCGACTCCGCTCCGATCCAGACCATCTCGCAGCCCGCCTTCACCAGCGCTTCGATCGAGGAATCGCCCAGGAGGTCCGCCCTGGACAGGCACTTGAAGGGCAACACCGCGTCGAGGCCGCGCAGCTTGTCAGCGAACGTATCCGTCCATCCCGGCTTCAAGCCGAAGATGTCGTCGAGGATGTTGACGTGAGTCGCTCCGAGTTCTTTGAGCGTCCTGACTTCCCGGGCGGCGCGGGAGGGCGACAAGGTGTTGTAGCGCTGGCCCCAGATGGGCTTGGCGCACCAGTTGCAGTGGAACGGGCAGCCGCGGCTCGTCGCGAGCGGCAGGGAAAAGCGGCCATGCCGCTCTATCCATACGCGTCGATACGCTTCAAGGTCGATCAGCTCCCAGGCCGGGGAGGGCAGCGAGTCCAGATCACGGATCGGAGCCCGCGGCGGCGCCACCCGCAAATCGCCGCCATCCGCGACGGTCACGACTCCCGGTACCGCGAAACGCGAACCCGCGTCGGCCTCCAGCCAGTCCGCCACCGTGAGTTCGCCCTCCCCCTTCGCGACCGCCAAAGCACCTGCCTCCAGAAAGAAACGCGGGTCGTCGCTCGCATCCGAACCGGCGACGATGACCTCGATTCCCTGGTGTCGGGCCATACCGATCATTGCTGCCGCCGCCTCGCGCATCCGCGCCAGACACATCTTGGACAGGTAGTTGAAGTTGTCCTCGAAGATCACGAGGGCGGCGGGTCGGACGCGGTCCATCAGGGCCCCGCAGTCGGACTCCGAAGAGGCGAGCATGGCATCGAAGAACGAGACATCGAAACCGCGATCGCGCAGCACCGCGGCGCAGATCAGCGAGCCCAGCGGCGGGACGGGTTGCCCCGCCTGCTCGAGCTTGCGGTCGAAGATCTGGAAATACGATTGAGCCACGAGAACGCGCGTCGCGGCGGTTTGTCGCCCCACTCTTGCTGCTTTCTACTTCTTACCGCAGGTCGTATCACCCATGCCCGAGGCGCAGCGCCTGGCGCCGTCCGAGAACGTGGAGCACAAAAAACCCGCCCGGCAATCGGCGTCGCCCGAGCAGGTCCCGCACTCCTCGGTGGAAGCGCAGGAGGACAGTGCCCCGATGATCAGGGCGGCAATGAGGGCCGAAAAGCGTTTCGAAGTCATGGATGAATGGACGCAGCGCCTTGAAGAATGTCGAAGAACGTCGTTTGAATAATGCCGGATTCGGGCAGGCCTCGAGGATCTGAGAGAATCACCGGATTGTAATGAGCGAAGCCAACGACTGGAAACATACGCTGAATCTGCCGCAGACCGCTTTTCCGATGAAAGCGAATCTGCCGGATTCGGAGCCTAAGCGTCTTTCCGCCTGGAAGTCGAGGAATCTTTACGCCCGGATCCGGGAAGCCCGAAAAGGCCGGCCGCAGTGGATCCTTCATGACGGCCCGCCGTACGCGAACGGCCACATCCATCTTGGCCACATCGTCAACAAGACCCTTAAGGACCTCTCCCTCAAGCGCAGCTCAATGCTGGGTTTCGACGCGCCTTTCACCCCGGTATGGGACTGCCACGGCCTCCCCATCGAGCTGCAGGTCGACAAGAGCCTTGGTTCCAGGAAGAACGAACTTTCCCCGGTGGCTTTCCGGCAGGCGTGCCAGGCCCACGCGCAGAAGTTCGTCGCCATTCAGGGAGAGGAATTCGAACGCCTCGGCGTCTCCGCGGAGTGGACCCACCCCTACTACACGATGGCGAAGTCCTACCAGGCGACGATCGTCCGCGCTCTTTCGAAGTTCGTCGAGCGGGACCTCGTCTACAAGGCGCGGAAATCGGTGCATTGGTGCCTCTCCTGCAAAACGGCGCTCGCCGAAGCCGAGATCGAGTACGAGGAGAACCACATTTCTCCTTCCGTGGATGTTCGCTTCCCGCTGAGTGAAGCCGGAACCGCGGCGCTCGCCGCCAGGGCCCCCGCCGTCGCGGGTCGGAAGGTCCATGCGATCACCTGGACGACGACGCCGTGGACACTTCCCGCCAACCGGGGCCTCGCCTTCAATCCCGAACTGGAATACGGCCTTTATGAGGAGTCGCCCGGCGGGCCCATCGCGATTCTGGCCACCGGCCTCAAGGAAGCCACGGTGTCGCGCGCGCGCACGGTTCAGGCTTTGAACCTCGGCGAACCCATCGCCACGGTGAAGGGCGATGTTTTCGAAGGTCTCGACTTCCGGCATCCCTGGATCGACCGTACCTCGCCCGGTGTCCTCGCCGACTATGTGACCCTCGAGGCGGGCACCGGCATCGTTCACACCGCGCCCGGACACGGCGCCGATGACTACGACACCGGCATCAAGTACGGCCTCGAAGTCGATTGCCCGGTCACCGACCGCGGCTTCTTCACCCCCGAGATCGAGCACTTCGCGGGAATGAAGATCTGGGACGCCAATCCGAAGATTACCGAGTTCCTGCGCGAGCACGGCCGCCTGGTCTCGACCGTCCCTTACCGCCACTCGTATCCCATCTGCTGGCGCTGCAAGAATCCGGTGATCTTCCGCGCCACTGCCCAGTGGTTCATCGCCATGGATCGCCGCGGATTCCGCGAAAAAGCGCTCTCGGAGATCAAGGCCACCCGCTGGATCCCCGCCTGGGGCGAAGACCGGATCCGCAACATGATCGCGGCGCGTCCCGACTGGTGCATCTCGCGCCAGCGCCTTTGGGGCGTGCCCATCCCCGCGGCGTACTGCGTCGCGTGCGAAGAACCTCACCTCGAGACGGCAATCCTCTCGCGCGTAGCCGACGTATTCGACCAGGAGGGTGCTGACGCCTGGTTCGCCCGCGAGATCAAGGAATTCCTGCCCGAGGACTTCAAGTGCCGCAAGTGTTCGGGCACGGAGTTCCGGCGCGAGAACGACATCCTCGACGTCTGGTTCGACTCGGGATCGCTGCACGCAGCCCTCGAGGCGCATCCGGACCGCAAGGTCTCGGCCATCGCCGATCTGTATCTGGAAGGCTCCGACCAACATCGCGGCTGGTTCCACTCCTCCCTCCTGGTGAGCGTGGGCACGCGCGACCACGCGCCTTTCAAGACCGTGCTCACCCACGGCTTCACCATGGATGGCGAAGGCCGGAAGATGTCGAAGAGCCTTGGCAATACGGTCGAGGCGGACAAGGCGATCAAACAGTACGGCGCCGACGTCCTGCGCCTGTGGGTTTCCATGGTCGACTTCAAGGAGGACATGCGGATCTCGGACGAACTCCTGAAACGAGTGGCCGAGGCCTATCGCAAGGTGCGCAACACCTCCCGTTTCCTGCTCTCCAACCTCTTCGACTTCGACCCCTCGGCCGGGCACGCCGCCACCGAGCCTCTCGACCAGTACGCTCTCGCCGTCCACCACGAATTCGAGGCGAAGATCCGGCAGGCGTACGAGGACCACGACTATCACGCCCTCCACACCCTGCTCGTCCACTACTGCACCGTGGATCTGTCGGCGTTCTACATGGATGTCCTCAAGGACCGGCTGTATTGCGACGCCGCGAACGGCCAGAGACGACGTTCCGCCCAGGCCGCGATGTTCCGCATCGCCGACGGCCTCGCCCGGTACATGGCTCCGCTCCTCGTCTATACCGGCGACGAGATTTACGAAGCGCTGCACAAGGCCTACCCAGGAACCGTCCATGAACGTGTGTTTCCCGAACCCGTCGCTCCCGACCTCGCGGTTCTCGCCGCCTGGAAACCGTTGCTCGAAGCGCGCGATACGGCCCTCAAGTCCATGGAGACCGCACGCGCGGCCAAGACCATCGCCTCATCGCTCGATGCCACTCTCGTGGTGCGCGGGTCGGCGGAAGCGCTCGCACCCTTGCGCGCGCACGACGCCCTGGCCTCACCGTACCCCGGAAATCTCGCGAACCTGTTTATCGTGAGCGGCGTATCCCTCGAAGAAACCGGCGGCGCCGAACTCGAGGTCGAGGTGCGCAGAGCAGACGGCGTCAAGTGCACGCGGTGCTGGACGTACTCGACCTCTCCGTCCACCGCGGGCGGCGAGGACACGCGCGCGTTGTGCCCCCGTTGCGCTTCGGTGGTCGCGGCCGGAGGGGCCCGATGAAGCTGGCCCTGATTCCCATCTTCATCGTCCTGTTCGATCAGGCGACCAAATGGCTGGTCATCCAGCGGCTTCCGCTGTACGAGGATGTCCCCCTCATCTCGGGCCTCCTGAGCCTTCAGCACGTCCGCAATTCCGGGGCGGTCTTCGGCTTCCTGTCGGGGGCGGACATCCCCTTCAAACCGTATGTCTTCGCCCTGATGAGTGCCTTGGCCCTCGCGGCACTCACGTACTACGCGCGCACGGTTCCAGCCGAGGAGAAGCTGCCCCGGTTCGCCTTGAGCCTCGTCATCGGCGGAGCCATCGGGAATCTCATCGACCGCGTTCGATTCGGTTACGTGGTTGATTTCGTCAAGATGTACTGGGACACCCACGTCTGGCCGAACTACAACGTGGCCGATTCCGCGATCAGCATCGGCCTCGTTCTCCTGATCATCGACTCTTTCCGGCCGCGCGACCGCGAGCCCCAGACGGCGCCCAAGGCGCCCCCGTCTCCCTCCATCTCTTAAGGTCCAGGCTCCCCATGTTCCCGAAACTCTTCACCATTCCCTCGTTCGACCTCTTGGGCCGGACCCTCGGACCCTTCTCGCTCCACATGTACGGGGTGCTGCTGGTCGCGGCCCTCCTGGCCGCTTTGTGGCTGGCCGGGCGCCTCGCCCGCCGCGAAGGTCTCGATGGGCAGAAGGTGCAGGACCTCGGCATCGCGTCCATCATCGCGGGGCTCGTGGGCGCCAAGCTCCTGCTGGTCATCATCGACTTCGATCAATATCGCCTGAGCCCGCGCGCGCTTCTCGATGTTCTCCAGAGCGGCGGCGTCTTCTACGGTGGGCTGCTGGGCGCCCTGCCGGTCGCCTGGTGGTACATCAAGAAACATGGCCTGCCCCTTCTGCCCACCCTCGACGTGATGGCGCCCGCGGTGGCCCTTGGCCAGGCGATCGGGCGTCTGGGATGCTTCGCCGCCGGCTGCTGTTTCGGATCCCCCTCGACCGCGCCCTGGTCGGTCATCTTCCATAACGAGGACGCCCACGCGCTTGTCGGGGTGCCCCTGGGCGTTCCCCTGCACCCCTCGCAGCTCTACGAGTCCCTCGGAACCGCCATCCTGCTCGTGATCCTGCTCGCGGTGCTCAAAAAGCGGAAGTTCCCCGGCCAGGTCGCCGCCCTGTATCTCATCCTCTACGCCATCCTTCGCTTCGTGCTCGAGTTCTTCCGCGGCGATGTAGCGCGGGGAACCGTCTTCGGGGGCGTTTTGAGCACCTCTCAATTCATCGCCCTCCTCGTGGTGTTCCTGACCCTCGCCGCCCTGCCCCTCATTGCCAAGCGCAAGCCCGAAACCGTCTGAACTCCTCGAGGAGAAGCGGCTCCTCGACGTGGAGGAGACTCTTGTGGGCCACCGTGTGGACAAGGCGCTGGCCGAGCGACTTCCCGACCTGTCGAGGTCCCGCCTCGCCGCCTTGATCGACGCAGGCGCCGTCCTCTTAAACGGCGTTCCTCCGAAGTCCTCGACGAGGCTCCGCATCGGAGACCGGCTGCAGGTGTCGATCCCGGAAGCGGTTCCCTCGACCCTCGCTCCCGAGCCGGGCGACTTGAAGATCCTGTTCGAGGACGACTCGCTCCTGATCGTGGCGAAAGCGGCAGGCGTCGTCGTCCATCCAGGTGCTGGAACCGCCACGGGAACCCTCGCTGCGGCCCTGCTCGCCCATTGTGGAGCGCTCTCGCAGATCGGCGGGGTGATGAGACCCGGAATCGTTCACCGCCTCGACAAGGGAACCTCGGGGCTCCTGGTGGTGGCCAAGAACGACCATGCCCATCGGGCTCTCTCGGCCCAGTTCAAGGGCCGGACGGTGACCAAGATCTACTCGGCCATCTGCCTCGGCACGCCGCGACCGGCGCGGGGCTCGATCAAGCTGTCCATCGGCCGCGATCCGCTGCACCGCCAGAGGATGGCGATCGTCGCGGGCGGGCGCGCCGCGCATACCGACTACGAGGTCACCGAAGTCCTCCCCGCGGCGAGCGTGCTGCGCCTCACCCTCCACACGGGGCGCACCCACCAGATCCGGGTTCACCTGGCCGCGCTCAAGTGCCCGCTGGTTGGCGATCGCATTTACGGCGCGGCCGCGATCGCCGAGCGCGCCGCGGCTCCGCTGAGAGACCTTCTCACCCGTTTCCCAAGGCCCGCGCTGCACGCCGAGGTCCTCGGCTTCACGCACCCGGTCACCGGAGACGCGATACGCTTCGAGGAGCCCTGGCCCGAGGATCTCGTGGCCCTTCGCGAAGCCCTGCGGAGTGCTCCGTTCCCGATCTCACGAGGAGAAGGCCGATGAAGACGGTTTACCGAGGCCCGGTCTTCTCAATCGAGAGCGGCGTCCTCAAGGAACCGGGCGGAGTCCGCGCGCGGCGCGACATCATCCGGCATTCCGGATCCGTCGCAGTGCTTCCCGTCGGCGAGAACGATGGCGTGATCCTGATCCGTCAGTACCGCTGCGCCTTCGGGAAAAACCTGATCGAGCTGCCCGCGGGCCGGATCGACCGAGGCGAAACCCCTCTTCAGGCCGCGAAGCGTGAACTGAGCGAGGAGGTCGGGCTCGGGGCGCGGAAGTGGGAACGCCTGGTGAAGATCATCCCGAGCCCCGGGTTCTGCGACGAGACCGTCACCATCTACCGGGCGAGCGGTTTGTTCCGGAGCGTCGCCGAGCCCGACCCGGACGAACGCATCGAGATCCTCACCCTGCCCCTCGCAAAAGCGCTCGCCGCGCTTCGCTCGGGCAGGATCGACGACGCCAAGACCGTCACCGCCCTTCTTCTCGAAGAGCGGGGGCGGAAGCTCAGAGCGTCTGCTCCATCACGATGATGTGCTTGACGCTCGTCCAGGGCACGAACACCTGAGACACCGCGGTTTCGATCGAACCGCTTTCCGCGATCGTGCGCTCCACCTCGAACGCGATTCCGACGGTGTCCGAGTGCAGCACCCGGCACTTGTCCCAGGTGACCGAAACCGCCACGATCTGTTTCAAGACCACGCCGACGCCCAGTGCTGACATGTTGGATCTCCCTGCCTCAGTCGTAGTACTCGAGTCCGAGGTGCGTGATGAGGTCCTCGCCGCGAAGGTGGCGGAGGGTGTTCTTGAGCTTCATCAGCTGGATGAAGAGATCATGCTCGGGATACAGACCAGGGGCGGTCTGCGGACTCTTGAAGTAGAACGAGAGCCATTCCTGGATACCGCTCATCTCGGCCCGCTTGGCCAGGTCAAAGAAGAGCGCCAGGTCGAGGACGAGCGGAGCGGCGAGGATCGAATCGCGGCAGAGGAAATCCACCTTGATCTGCATGGGATAGCCCATCCAGCCGAAGATGTCGATGTTGTCCCAGCCTTCTTTGTTGTCGCCGCGCGGCGGGTAGTAGTTGATCCGGACCACGTGGTGGATCTTCCCGTAGAGATCGGGATAGAGATGCGGCTGAAGGATCTCCTCGAGCACGCTCAGCTTGCTTACTTCCTTCGTCTTGAACGACTCCGGATCCTCGAGCACTTCGCCGTCGCGATTGCCGAGGATGTTCGTCGAGAACCAGCCGTCCATGCCGAGCAGGCGCGCCTTGAGTCCGGGGGCGAGGATGGTCTTCATCAGGGTCTGGCCGGTCTTGAAGTCTTTGCCGCCAATGGGCGTGCCCGTCTTCTTCGCGAGGTCGATGAGCGCCGGGAAATCCGCCGAGAGGTTGGGCGCGCCGTTCGCGTACGGGATGCCCATTTTGATCGCGGCGTACGCGTAGACCATCGACGGGGCGATATCGGGGTCGGAGTCGCGCAGACCCTGCTCGAATTTCTCGATGCTCGAGTGGACCTCGGTCTCCTTCTTGTAGATCTCGGTGGAACCGCACCACACCATGACAAGGCGCGAGAGGTTCTTCGCCTTCTTGAAGCCCTCGATGTCGGTCATCACCTGTTCGGCGAGGTCCATCTTGGTCTTGCCGGTCTTGACGTGAGTCGCCTGCAGCCTCTTGACGTAGTTCTGATCGAAGACCGCGGGCCAGGGTGCTACGGTTTCGAGAAAGGGCTTGAGTGCGGTCAGGTGCTCGTAGTGGAGCACGCCCGCTTTTTTTGCCGCGACGTAGGCGTTGTCAGGAAAACAGTCCCAACCCGCGAACTCGATATCGGCGAGCTCGGCGAGGGGCACGAAGTCCCGCACCAGAGGCGTGCGTTTGTCGGTGCGCTTTCCGAGGCGGATGGTTCCGGTCTGCGTCACACTGCCCACGGGCTTCACGAGGCCGCTTCGAATGGCCTCCACGCCGGCGATGAACGTCGTCGCCACGGCTCCCATGCCCGGGAGGAGAATCCCCAGTTTCCCCGTGGCCGGGGCAATCGTCCTGCCTTTGCCTGAAGACATCTAAACCAACACCTCGTAATGGAAAACCGGGACAGAAAGGCGGCAGAAATCGCAGCCGTTCCCAGGAAGCGGAGGCGGAGTTTACCACGCAGCCACGTATCGATTCCCGCACTGCGGGCCCATTTCAGGCGGTCTTCTCGTGGGCCGCGGAAGCGCCCGCCCGCCGCCGCCATGTGCGCTTCGAGAATTGCACCGGCACGCGCACCGTGACGCAGATCGACATTGCCGACAATACCGGCGCAAACGCGGGTCGGGTCGGGCCATACGCGCCGCTGGCGCTCATCGCCGCGATGCCGTTGAC